>NZ_JAHGVE010000002.1:0-99564 GCF_018835585.1 Pelorhabdus rhamnosifermentans | reverse complement strand
ATATTTAATTATGTCTACCTCATCGGTTAGTACTTGATTATTATAAGGCCTATCACCATGTTTGTCAATAGATTTTATTTTATTTTATAAGCTGCTCAAACTAAAAATATGAATCAAAAGAGTAGGGACGAATTCTCCACTACTCTAAATATTACTGTAAGCAGTTCATTTTTTATTATTTATTCGCTCTTAGGACGGAATCCATAATCTGTAGAAACAAATCGCCCAATCCCCACAATTTTTCCAGTAATACAGCCGCGACAATGAGCTGGCGTATCATTAATACAGATCTTCCCCGGATACAGGGCATACAAACGACGGTAATCTCCTTCCGTTACATTAGGCATGACCACATTAGCACCTCTTTGCAAAGCTAAGATACGCCCTTGCGGATGAAGCGTCTCCATGGCTGTTGTGGCCGGAATATTAATATTGCGCAACAATAGCCGTACAAGCGCCATCACCTTAACACTTAAGTTAAATGTGCCACCTGCCTCATATTTTAGCGGTGTATCACCATTCGGTATAAAGGGACCAATTCCTATCATATCTGCATCAATCTCTTTAAAAAACAGAATATCATCAGCTAGTGATTCAATAGTCTGACCAGGCAGGCCCACAAGTGACCCACTGCCAAGTTCATAACCTAAGCTTTTCAGATCCATCAAACACCTAGCACGATGTTCCCAATTCATCCCCGGATCAAGACGCCTATAAAGCTCCTTGTCTGTTGTTTCGATTCGCAACAAATATCGATCAGCCCCTGCTTTTTTATACGCAGCATATTCTTCACGGCTTTTTTCACCAATACTCAGTGTAATTGCTAAATCGAGTTTTTTTATCTCGCGGATCACGGAAACAAGCTTATCTACTGTATAATACAAATCTTCACCAGACTGTAATACAACTGTCTGATAACCATAAGATTTTGCCTTACGTGCAAAATCAAGAATTGTTTCCGGCGCTAGACGATAACGTTCAATCACAGTATTATCACGCCGCAAACCACAATAACAGCAGTTTTGGCGACAAATATTTGAAAATTCAATAAGTCCACGCAAATGAACTGCATTCCCCATATAGTGCTGTCGAACCCGATCGGCCGCCTGGAATAATTCAGCATCCCAATCGCTCGATTTCAGCAAAATAGCCAGTTCTTCTTTTGTAAGCTTACCTGTCTTTTCCCCATTTTCAATCAGCTGGATCACAAATTCACCACCCAGTAAGTTTTAACAACGAGTCCTATAACATTTAAATGCCTTCAAAATAACAAGTAGCCATGTCTGCCATATGGAGTGCAGCCACAAGGGGCGATGATTTCATAGCCTTCGATAGACTTTGCCCACCTGTATAAGCACGAGCTGCATCATCAAAACCACCCATATGCCAGCGAATAGCCAACATTTCTTCATCTGTTAAGGCCAAATAACGTCCAAGTAAAATAACGGATTTTTCACCATGACCAATAGGAAACTGATCGTTAATTTCATATATCTCCACCTTTTCCCATTGTCCGCTTTTTTCATTTTTCCGATTACGCAATACTTTCCGATAAAAATTTGCTTTGCAAAGATCGTGAAGTAATGCCGTAATGAGAATTGTTTCATTAGAATAACGATCACTCAATCCAAATGTATCGATAATTTTAACCAGATTATCATAGACACCTAATGAATGGTCCACTAGGCCTCCCAGATAATTTCCATGATGATAGGCACTGGCGGGTGCCGAAAAGAAGTCCGTATCTTGTTCAAGAAAAGCAATAAATTCCTCAATGCCATCCCGATCTATTTGCTTCAGCAACTGAATAAAGCGTTCCTTCATATTTTCACTCCACTAATCCATTCAATTTTAGACCAAATACCCAGTCCGTAAATCAGTATACTCCTTTTACTACTTAATTAAAAGCGAATCATGGACTGTCTTTAACAAAACCTTATTTCACGAACGCAAGCGGCTTACTTCAACCTGCAAAAAATTTCGAATTGTTTCTTGATCATACTTATCTTCCAGAAAAAGCATGCGAAAATAATCTTTCGCAACTTGTTGCCCCATTTTCTGAAAAACCACATTTACACCACCATTTAAAACAGCCCCAGCTATCGGTAACAACATTGCCAGTTCCTTTTCAGTAATGACCATACCTAGTCGCTGCAGAACATAATAAAGAAGCCTTAACAGCTGTGGAGCCTCACTTTTCAGTAGGCGTTCATCAAAAAGACGCCCTGTATGAGACAGCAGAAACTGTTTAGACTGATAAATAGCCTCCACAGCCATAGATTTCCCCATGAAATAACTTTCATCAGCTAAATCCTGATGAGGTGAAAGAGCTGCCATAAAATGCGGCATATTCAAAGGATTCTCCACGGAATACCCATAGGTAGCACCAATTTGGCAAACATTGCGTGATAATATTCCAAAGGACAGAGATGCATCTGCCACTACAATAGCAGGGACAGTGACAACTCCCAAAACTGTTCCCGAGGCAAATGTCGCAGCCCCCCCCAGGACAACACCCTCCGTGCCAACGCATAGCACATTATCCATAGTATAGCTATCTGCAACCGCATCAATGTGTTCTAGGCGCAAATCTTTAATATCCGACAACGTTCGAATATAAATTTGCTTACGATGATATTGGCGCAAAATTTGCTTATCATTTGCCAACTGACCTGCTGTCTTCAACATTGTTTTTACGCCATCAGCAATTCCTGACGTAATAATTGATTGAACTTTTTGGAAGAGAATATTTTTAGAAAAACGCCCTCTTACTAAGATATTCTCCGATGGTCGCCCCCAAAGTTTCGCTAATTTTACAAGGGCTCCAGGCTCGACAATATGCTTAGCGACTTGTTGCAATACTTTTTGATCATACGCATCGAGCATGGATGAATTCCCCTCTCATTTTCCGCTTTATGCTGCTTATTTTCGGCAAAACCTTTGTCTCATCCTGCTTTTCGGCTATAAGAAAAAAGCCATTGCCCACAGCAATGACTTTTTTCTTATTGATTAATACTATTTTGTTGTCACAACAATTATTCAGCAGCTAATTTCTTGTAACCAGCTAATCTTTCTGCTGCATCTTTGGCAGTCTTAGCAAAGAGTTTGTCAGCAGTATCTGGATGTTCTTTCTTCAAAGAAGCATAACGAACTTCACCAAGCAGGAATTCCTTAAAGTCGCTTGTAGGCTCTTTAGAATCTAAGCTAAATGGATTTTTACCTTGATCTTTGAGTTCAGGGTTAAATCTGTACATAGCCCAGTAACCTGATTCAACAGCTTTCTTAGCTTCCAATTGACTTACACCCATGCCGCCTTTAATACCATGATTGATACAAGGAGCATAAGCAATAATCAGGGAAGGTCCTGGATAAGCTTCAGCTTCAGCAATAGCCTTTAATGTCTGATTTTTATCAGCGCCCATGGAAATCTGAGCTACATAGACATAACCATAACTCATAGCCATCATGCCGAGATCTTTCTTCTTCGTCAATTTACCGCTAGCAGCAAATTTGGCAATGGCTGCAGCAGGAGTTGATTTTGAAGACTGACCACCTGTGTTGGAATATACTTCCGTATCAAATACAAGTACATTGACATCTTCACCTGAAGCAAGAACATGGTCAAGTCCGCCATAACCAATGTCATAAGCCCAACCGTCACCACCAAAGATCCAATGAGATCTCTTGATGAAGAAGTCTTTGTTATCATAAATTTCATTAAGCAATGGATTATTGCCCTTTTCAGCTGCAAGTAAAGAAATAAGCTTTTCTGCTCTTTCACGTGTACCCGCAGCATTGCCTTCATTTGCAGTCCAATCAGAAAAAGCAGCTTTCAGTTCAGCACTGATGGAACCTTCACTAGCTGTCTGCATATCGAGAGCAATTTTTTCTCTTACTTGTTTTACACCTAAATACATACCTAAACCATATTCAGCATTGTCTTCAAAGAGCGAATTTGCCCAAGAAGGACCATGGCCTTTATGGTTCGTTGTATAAGGCATAGCTGGTGCACTTGCACCCCAGATAGAGGAGCAACCTGTAGCATTGGCAATCATCATGCGGTCACCAAAGAGCTGCGTAACGAGTTTGGCATAAGGTGTTTCTCCACAACCTGCGCAAGCACCGGAGAACTCAAGTAAAGGCTGTTCGAACTGACTGCCTTTTACAGTGCTCTTATTCATCGGATTGTCTTTTGGAGTTAAGGACTGCGCATAATTCCACAGTTCATCTTGATGAAGCTGTGAAGCAAGCGGTTTCATGACTAATGCTTTTTCCTTAGCCGGGCAAACCTGTGCGCAGTTGCCGCAACCGGAGCAGTCAAGCGGAGAAATTGCAATTCTAAAGCTTAAGTCATCTTTCGTACCAAGCGCTTTCTTGGCAGTAAAGCCTTCAGGGGCTTTGGCCATCTCGTCAGCATTTGCAAGTACCGGACGAATCACTGCATGAGGACAAACAAAAGCACATTGGTTACATTGGATACATTTATCTAGTTGCCATTCTGGAGCATTAATAGCAATGCCGCGTTTTTCATAAGCAGCAGTCCCTACAGGGAAAGTACCATCTTCCATGTCACCGACAAAAGCGCTGACAGGAAGTGAGTCACCCTCTTGTCTGTTCATAGGAATAAGAATATCTTTTACAAAGGCAGGAACTTCCTTCGTTTTGGTAGCTTTTGTATCTTTAATCGTTTTCCAGCTTTCAGGAACAGCGATTTTCACGATAGATTCAGTACCACGATCAATGGCTGCATTATTCATATCAACAACTTTTTGACCTTTTTTACCATAAGAAGTAACAACAGCTTCTTTCAGGTATTTCACTGCATCTTCAACAGGAATAATGTCAGCAATTTTGAAGAAAGCCGACTGCATAATCATGTTAATTCTGCCGCCAAGACCAATTTCCTGAGCAATTTTCACTGCGTCTAAGGTGTAGAAGTTAATATTGTTGTTGGCAATATAGCGTTTCATGAAATTAGGCAATTTTTCTTCCAAATCTTTAGCATCCCAAATACAGTTCAGAAGGAAATTACCGTTTTTCTTAAGCCCTGCAAGAACATTGTACTTGTCCACATAAGACTGATTATGTACAGCAACAAAATCAGCTTTATCTACAAGATAAGGCGATTTGATTGGTTTTTTGCCAAAACGCAAATGAGATACAGTAATACCACCGGATTTTTTTGAGTCATAAGCAAAATAGCCCTGAGCATACATTTCCGTATGGTCACCAATAATTTTAATTGCGCTCTTGTTTGCGCCAACTGTTCCGTCTGAACCTAAGCCCCAGAATTTGCAAGCTTTCGTACCAGGAATCGTTGCATCAATATCTTCAACAACAGGAAGTGATTTAAACGTTACATCATCATTGATACCAATGGTAAAGCCGTCTTTTGGAGTAACTGCTTTGAGGTTCGCATATACAGCAGCAATGTCGGCAGGAACTACTTCTTTAGAGCCGAGACCATAACGACCGCCAATAATAATCGGCTGGAATTTTTTACCATAGAAGGCACTCTTGACATCAAGATAAAGTGGTTCAGCTAAACAACCCGGTTCTTTGGTTCTATCAAGAACAGCAATTTTCTTTACTGTCTTAGGAATATATTTAAAGAAATGCTCCAGTGAGAAAGGACGATATAAATGAACAGTCAACAGACCGACTTTTTCGCCTTTGCCATTGAGATAATCAACAGTTTCTTCAATTGCATCACAGGCAGAACCCATAGCAATAATTAATCTATCAGCATCTTCGGCACCATAGTAGTTAAACAGGTGATATTCTCTGCCTGTTAATTTACTCATTTCGGCCATATATTGTTCTACGATTTCAGGAAGGGCTTCATAAGCCTTATTGGATACTTCGCGTTCTTGGAAGTAAATATCAGGATTTTGTGCAGTACCACGAACAACTGGATGATCAGGATTTAACGCTCTTCTTCTGAATGCGCTCACAGCTTCTCTGTCAAGAAGTTTATCCAAGTCTGCATAATCAAGAACTTCGATCTTCTGAATTTCATGAGACGTTCTGAAACCATCAAAGAAGTTCATAAAAGGTACGCGACCTTTAAGGGCTGCCAAATGAGCTACAGCACTTAAATCCATAACCTGCTGTACACTGCTTTCAGCAAGCATAGCAAAACCAGTTTGTCTAGCAGCCATAACGTCTTGATGATCACCGAAAATATTCAAGGAGTTAGCGGCAAGTGCTCTAGCACTTACATGAAATACGGATGGTAACATTTCACCAGCAATCTTGTACATGTTCGGAATCATAAGTAACAAGCCTTGAGATGCGGTGTAAGTCGTTGTCAAAGCGCCAGCTTGCAATGAGCCATGTACGGCGCCAGCAGCACCCGCTTCAGACTGCATTTCCATTACTTTTACTTTTTGACCAAAAAGATTTTTACGCCCCTGAGCGACCCATTCATCTACATGTTCAGCCATTGGAGACGATGGAGTGATGGGATAGATTGCGGCAACGTCGGTAAAAGCGTACGAAATATGCGCTGCAGCGGTATTTCCATCCATAGTTTTCATCTTTTTCACAAAAACATCCTTCTTTCTGCGCAGTTTTGGTGGCTAAAACAGCAACCATTATAATTAAGTGATTTGATAAAATATGATAAATTCCTGCAAATAAATTGCAATGCATTACTGAATTTATCCACCATGTGCTTTTCATTTTTTATGGATACCTATTCAAACAAGTTCATTTTATCACATATCCCTCTGCGTTAATAGATACAAAATACACGATACGAAAAGAAAGTGACTTATGTTAATTATGAATATTCTTTCTTTTTCGGGTGAATTCAGATCCTAATCAAGTAAAGTTAACCAAAATTTCTTTTGCTCTTCATAATTTTTCATACATTCTTAACAAAATTTTCTCCCTCAAAGCCTATACTGTTGTACATACCACATAAGGAGGATACACCATTGAACAAGTTACAAAAAGCACTGGTCTTATTTTTTATTGGCACCTTAACCATTGGGGCTGCTGGCTGCGGAGGGGCTTCCACAACGACACAAAGTTCCTCAGAAAAAACAAAAATAGAATATTGGCATGTGGCTGCCGAAAGTTTCGGTGGCGCAACCGTAAAAAGCCTTGTTGAACAGTTCAACAAAGAAAACCCCGATATTGAGGTCGTAGAAAAATACAATCCTGACATGTATAAAGGATTGACGCAAAATTTACAAGCAGCCATGGCTTCAGGAAATAATCCGGATGTTGTACAAATGGGCTACAGTTACCTTAATTATGCCGCTGAAAATTTAAAGTACGATAATATTGAAGAATTAATCGCTAAGCAGTCACCTGAAGATAAAACATTCTTACAAGATAATTTTTTACCCAATGTACTTGCCTTAGCAAAAACAAGCGATGGTAAACAAATCGGTATACCGTATTCAATGAGCGTACCTGTATTGTATTACAATCCTGAAATCTTTAAACAAGCCGGCTTAGATCCAGACCGTCCGCCTCAAACATGGCAGGAAGTTGTAAAAGCTGCCAAAACAATTAAAGATAAAACAGGCAATGTGGGTTTCTTCATGCAAGAATACGCCGATAACTGGGCGCAACAAGCATTAATTGAATCCAATGGCGGTCAGGTCTTAACGCAAAAAGACGGTAAAACAGTCGCTGGCTTTGATTCACCAGAAGCCGCAGAGGCCTATCAACTGCTTGCCGATATGGTAAAAGACGGCAGCGGACTCCATGCAACAAATGAAGAAGGATTTCAGGCATTTTTAAGTGGCAAACTCGGAATGGTATGCACAACGATCGGCAAACGGGAAAACTTTGAAAAAAGCGCTAAATTTACTGTTGAGTCCACACAATTTCCTAGTTTTGCAGGAAAAACAAAAAAAGTGCCTGCTGGCGGCAATTTCCTTATGGTCTTTTCTAAAGATGCCCAGAAACAAAAAGCAGCTTGGAGATTTATCAAATTCTTAGAATCACCTGAGTCCCTCGCAACGTGGACCAAGGGAACGGGTTATTTACCCCCACGCAAAGGCGTAACAGAAGATCCCAATGGATTAAAACAATTTACAGAAGAAAACAAGAATATGCAATCTGCCATGTCACAGATGCCTTATATTGTAAACTGGGCTAGTTTTCCGGGCGCCAATGGCTTGCAGGCCGAACAGGCCTTGATCGATGTACGTGATATTATCCTCAGCGGCAAAGAAACAGCAGCTAGTGCCTTAAAAGCAGCCGCTGAAAAAGTAAATGCTTTGCTGTAATACAAGCCATGCAAAACTATCGAGAAAAACCCGCTAAGAAAGGATCAAACCTATGAAACGTAATCATTGGTACGCTGCCTTATTTTTGGCTCCTGCTGCTATCTGCTTACTCGTCTTCTCATATTTGCCGCTAATACAAGATGTGTGGCTCAGCTTCCATACCTGGAATATGGTCAGCCCTACAATGAAGTTCGTCGGTCTGCAAAATTACCAGCAGTTATGTTCGGGTACAGAACTCAGCAAGGTATTATTCAATACCTTGCTGTACGTTTTCATTTTGATTATATTAAATTTCATTCTACCTTATCTATTGTCTTTTATCATGGCTCATGGCATGACATCTTGCAATTTCTTTTACCGTTCTGCCTTGTTCATTCCCAGTACCCTATCACTTGCTGTAGCCAGTATCATTTTTCTATGGATTTTAAATCCACTGGCCGGACCACTTCATATTATATTATCTGAAATCGGTCTTGAATCACCGCGCTGGTTCAAAGAATCAGGATTTGCCATCGCCGCGATTGGTATGATTATTGGCTGGAAAGTCTTCGGCTATAATTTAATCGTCATGCTGGCAGCCATGGTCGCTGTTCCCCAAGATCTTCTTGAAGCCGCTAAGTTAGAAAATGCATCAAAATGGCAAATATTTCGTCACATTATCTTGCCCCTAACTTCACCAACTGCTTTATATGTCTTCGTTATCACCGTTGTCTTCGGCTTACAATACGTACTTGTTCCTGTCAATATGCTTACACAAGGCGGGCCGGATCAAGGCAGTACAAACCTCGTCTATATTATTTATCAATATGGTTTTATCTTCTTCCAAACTGGTAAAGCAGCCGCTTTTGCCGTCCTGACAATCTTCTTCTATTCAGGCTTTCTCTTGCTAAAAGCCGTTCTCGACAAGAAGGTGCATTATGAAAATTAACCCGCGCAACTGGCCATGGCACCTTTTGCTTTGGATTGCTCTATTGATCCAACTATGGCCACTGCTATTCATGATATCGACTTCATTTAAAACAATGGATCAGATTTTCCAATCCACACTTAATCCCATTCCTGCCATACCTGTGCTTGATAATTATCGTCATGTTCTGGAAACGCTACCGCTTGCTCATTACATTTTAAATACCCTCGTCATTGCCGGTGGCATTACCCTTGCCAAAATCATCACAAGTGTACTCGCAGGTTTCGCCTTTGTTTACTATTCGTTTCCTCATAAAGAAAAAATTTTCAATGCTCTACTGCTCACATTTTTCATTCCCGTTACAGTACTCATTATGCCAAACTACTTGATTATCTCGAAACTTCATTTATTAAATACCCCCTGGGGCGTCATACTCCCTGAACTTGCCGATGGAATGGGTATCTTTCTCATGCGACAGACCATGCGAAGTATTCCAAATACGCTATTTGAAGCAGCAAAGCTTGAAAACGCGAATGCTTGGACGGTACTAACAAAAATTGTCGTCCCCCTGATAAAACCTTCACTATTCGCCCTCGCCATCGTCTTTTTTATCAATTCTTGGAATGAATATTTCTGGCCTTTACTGGTTCTTCATGACAAATCCTCCTTTACCCTCCCTTTGGCACTACAGATGTTTATCAGTGCCGAAGGTGGCAGTGAATGGGGAGTCGCCATGGCAGTAGCCATGCTGACTTCGCTCCCTCCATTAGTGCTATATCTGGTCTGTCAGCGTTTTATTATGAATACTTTTATGCAATCCGGAGTGAAAGGATAGATATTATGGAAGGTATCGTATTCGAAAATATTTGTAAATTCTATGGTAAAAATCAGGTTGTTAAAGACTTAGATCTCATCGTCCAGGAAGGCGAACGACTCATTTTGCTCGGCCCCTCTGGTTGTGGGAAAACAACCACACTGCGCATGATCGCCGGATTAGAAGATATTACTTCAGGAATCTTGCGCATGGGCGGTACAATCATGAATGACGTCGAACCAGGTAAACGTAATGTTGCCATGGTATTTCAAAACTATGCGCTTTATCCCCATATGACAGTTTGGGAAAATATCACCTTTGGCCTGTCGCTACAGCACATGTCCAAACAAGAAATCAAAACCCGCGTTGATCATGCCCTTCATATTTTAAACCTCTCAGGCTATGAGGAGCGTAAACCAAAAGAACTGTCTGGCGGGCAAAAACAACGTGTAGCCTTAGGACGAGCTCTGGTAAAACAAGCTCCCTATTTTCTTCTTGATGAACCCTTATCAAATCTTGATGCCCAGCTTCGCCTACAAGCACGAACAGAACTTGTCAAAATCCATGAAATGTATAGACCTACCCTGATTTACGTAACACATGATCAAATAGAAGCCATGACAGTAGGACAACGAATTGCCATTATGAATCAAGGCATTCTCCAGCAAATTGATACACCGGATAACATCTACCAGCACCCCGCTAATACCTTTGTAGCCTCCTTTATTGGTTCGCCACCCATGAATCTTATTACAGGACAATTTCATGATGGAGCGCTCTGGATTGCAGGAAGTCGCATTCAAACGCCTGCCAAGTGGCAATCACTCCTCGCACCCCATAACACTCTAACAATAGGCATCCGCCCCGAGCATTGCCAGTTAAGTGATAAGCTCTTTTTAAGTGGTCAGATTGTCCTTGTTGAGCACCTCGGCAGTCAGCATTGCATTCATGTCAATTTAGCCGACGACCAGCGTATTTTGTGCATGATTCCGGCAGAACAATCCCTTCCAAGTGGCACACTCCATTTCTCCTTTGATTGGGAACATTTCAATGTATTTGATAATCAAACTGGAACAAATATTGGCACACCTACGGCTAATCCCTGCGTTGTTAATTTATAGAATAGAGGCGAATCCATGCAACTCGCACTAAGCAACCTATCTTTCATTGGTTTTGAAAGTAATCAACTGATCAACCTCCCTAAAGATCTGGGACTAGAAATTTTTTATGAATTTGGTAATGATTTGTATTGGCATACGTTATTAAAACAGTTATTTTCTGATCATGCCCCTCATTCACTCAGTCTTCATGGTCCCTGTATCGCAACAAACTTGGCTGATCCTAATGACAATCATTATCTTGTACAATATAAACAAGCATTAGATTTTGCAGCAAAATGGCAGGCAAACTTCATTGTCGTCCATACAAACGAAGCATTTACAGGTGATAAACGCTCCACCCAAAACCTCGTCAAGGATCGTATCACCGAGCTCGTGGCCCTTGCTAACAATTATCCCGTTCAATTAGTCATTGAAAATGTCGGTCTTTGCAATAAGAACACACTACTTTTTGATTGGAATGACTATTGGGATCTCATCCAAGCATTCCCTACTGTGGGCGCTCTGTTAGATACAGGCCACGCCCACATCAATGGCTGGCAAATGCCACGGGTTATCTATGACCTTGGACCACGCCTCAAAGCATGCCACCTTCACGATAATCATGGCCAAACAGACGCTCATCTGCCGATCGGCTTAGGCATTATCCCCTGGCAGTCTCTATTTACTGCCCTTCAAACCAGTTGCCCTGACGCATCTCTTATATTTGAATATGCTCATGTCGAACTTAAAACTGCCTTAGCCAATATCCAAACGATTACTAAAAAATATTCCATTGAGTACTAGGCACTGTATCTCATGAATGATAAACAGACTGTCCTCATTACTGAGAACAGTCTGTTTTCTTATACTGGTATCGTCAATATTCAATAAATAGCATCGCTTATTATTGCGAAAACTCTTCCTCATACCAAAAGAACTGATTGTCAGGAAAGCACCGTTGCGTTAAACTATACTCAAGGAATCATTAACACTTCCGTGTATTCATATGGACCTTAAACTGAAATCAGAAGGAGAGTGCCCCATCATGCGCAAGCTGACTAAAATTGAAATCATCACTCGTCCCAATAAACTTGATGAATTAAAAAACGCCTTAAATGCTATCGGTGTAAATGGTATGACTGTCAGTCAAGTGTATGGTTGTGGACTAACCAAAGGCCATAAAGAGGTTTACCGTGGCCGAGAATATACGATTAATTTATTACCAAAAATTAAGATAGAAACAGTCGTATGCGAGATACCTGTTGAGCTTGTTCTTGAAACAGCTAAACGTGTTTGTCACACAGGTGAAGTTGGCGATGGAAAAATTTTTGTTTACACATTAGACAATGCCATTCGTATCCGCACCGGTGAAGAAGGCGACATTGCCATTATAGACCCTCAAAATTAACAAAGTGTCCGTATCACTTTCATGTGACACGGACACTTTGTTTCGATTCATTCCTTGTTTTTCAACGCAAAAGAGGAAGGGCCATCCCTTCCTCTTCTTCATAAAGCAACCATCCTTATTAGCGCTATACTGACAATTTATACACTGGAGAGAAATACTTGCTAAACAGGACCCGCTTACAATATTCCAAAGAATAAAATAGATATACAGAAAAACACAACCCTTGTAGACTCGTAAATCATTTTGCAATAACGGGGAATTTCAATTCCTTGCATTTCGCAAATTCATTTAACAATTAGTCGCTATAAGGATGGTGCCTATTTAAATAATAGCATAGAAATATCCTTTTGGCAATAGTTTTGATTATTATAATATATATCTTTTTGCATCCATTTTTTTGCATCATCTAATCAAATAGTATTTGCAAAGTGTACTATAGAAGAATAAAATAAAATCAATATGTTTTTTTAGGAGGCTGTATAATGCTGTCATTAAATAAACTGTGGATAATTGCATATGTTGTAATCCTAATCTTATCCAGTCAATCATCTGGTTTTGCTGCTGATTCCCAAATTCAAGCCACAGGAGAAATTAGTTATGTTGTCACAGAAGATGGTCTATATGGAATTATTGGGGATGACGGAAAAAAATATCAACCCATCAATTTGCCACAAGAGCTACGCAAAAATGGTCTTGCTGTCAAATTCAACGCAGAAATTCGGGATGACTTATTTAGCGCCATTACTTGGGGTACAACAATTAAAATTAACACAATAAAAAAGCTAACACCTATTCTCACTAAGCCTGAACGCACAGCCATTTATATTTTATTAAACAGAATGAACGCTTTTAATCATAAAGATCTAGGCCAGCTTCAAAAATTTGATACTCAAGCTAAAAATTTGTCTACACAACAATTTACGGACTGGATTGCAGATTACAACAATTTTACACTGCGCTATGTTGAAATTTCATTCGTTGACCCCATTACCATTACAGGTTCTTGCATCTATACACGTGAACGTACCAATACCATGACTCTGTATGATAACAATAATATAACCCAATTGAATTTTACACTAAGCGCCACAAAAGATGGCTGGAAACTCACTCAGTCTGATTCAGTGAAACCACGCTACGAACTAACGAAAATCAAAGAACAAGCTAACTTAAAATATGGAACAGACGATTTAGCTTCCATTTGGCCTGAATAAAATAAGTCTCACAAGTTTAAGCAAATTTATTATGCCATTTCCCGCGAATGTAATTGAAGCTGAGTATTGGCACTATAATATTGATTTAAAATTCGATCCAACGTTTGACTCACTTGCAAAACAAATACCATTAGAACTCAAATTTTGAAGTATAATACACAAGAAATTATTCAGTCTTAACTTAGGAGAAAAAATGAAATTTTTTTTGAACATTTTTATCTTAATTATTATAATGCAAGTACATATCACATTCGCCGCACCCTTTTCAGGCACACTAAGCTATGAATATAGCAAACAAGCTGAACAAGAGAAAAAATACAGTCCTGATGTTACAATAAATCTAAATTGTGATTTAACTAATCAATTATCTTTTAATGGCACCTTTGAATCTAACCGCACAAATAACCAACCGACTACAAATACAATAAATAATGCTTACTTAGCCTATCATCATGCCAATTCGGATTACAGAATTGGTAAACAGAACTATACACTAAGTAACGGACTCATTGCCAGTATGAGCGGAACAAACGGAATACAAGCACACTTCACCACAACAAATAACACAGCTAGTTTTTTTTATGGACAAGACAATAGAAATTTATTTGCATTAAGTTTTATGCTCAACAATTTAGGAAAGCACCGAAATTTCATGTTAGAAGCGAATTATTTTCAAGAAGACAGCCCATTCATTGGCATTACTGCCTCTAAACAACTAGCTAATAATACTTCACTTATAATCGAAACAACCAAAAACTTAACAACTACGGCTGCCGGTTATCTCATTACCTTGGAATATGACAGCACTCAACAAAGCGATGATATGGACATATCACTTTCCTATCGCAATATCAAACAAGGAGCGGTCTCAGCATATTGCGTCGATTCGTATTATGATCATTCAAAGGGATTCCGGATTACATTTAATAAAAGCCTTAGTAAAAATACGACGCTAGACGCTTATCGTGATATTGCTGCAAGCCAAGATAATATAGCAATCAATACGACTGCCCTAACCCTGTCCAGAAACTTTTGAGTTAATGAACGATAGCCTTAGCCCACTGGCAACAGACCTCCGTCAAGCGGTCAGTAAATTCCAGATTAGTCTAATAAAAAACGTTCTTAGCTTTCTTTATGCTAAGAACGTTTTTTTATTCTTGCCCAACAACCTTGCCTGACCAACGCCTTCTAAGACACTCAACACTGTCCTCGCACAGAAACTTCAAATCTTCAACACATCGCCCAATAATGTAAGTACCGCCGTGACTAATGACATGATCACGAAAATCCTTCTGATCCTCTGACAGGATACCTGTAATCGTTTTAGCCTCGATATATACTGTCCAACCATCTTTTATTGCAGTCAAATCACTAAGCCCTTTATGACTACCCATGCTTTGTTGGTGCCGTATGACAAACCAACCATTCCATTCCAGATATTCGCGTTGAGCATTCTGTATATCTACTTCCTTGAGTCCCTTAGGCTTCTTTCCTGCTCCGCCACCAAGGATATTTGCAAAGTCACGTTCACTTAAGCGCATCTAATACTCTCCTTCTTATGCTCATGTTAGCTATTAAAATTTTACACCGATTACACTGGAATTACCAAGCAAATATTTATTGTCATAAACATTCCCCCTTTTACCGTCCACTCTGCTTAGCTATGTCACCCTTTCCTCCCCCCAGCATATTATGTAACAGAACAAAAAAAATGAAAAGGGGAGGTCTATATGTTCCGTCATTATGGTGAAAATCTTCATTTTATAGGTAACGGATATATGATGAGCGAAAAAGCTATACATGTAAGAGATTGTTTTCGCCTACTTTGGGAACAACATATTTATTGGACAAGAATGGTCATCGAAGGTATTCTATTCGATTTACCTGATTTAGAAGCAACAACAACTCGTCTTCTACGTAATGCACCTGATTTCGGAAAAATATTTTGCCATTTTTATGGGAATCAGATAGCAGCTGAATTTAGCCGCCTATTGAAAGACCATCTCATAATTGCCGGAGACCTCGTCAAGGCTGCAAAAGCTGATAATAGCCAAGCGGCAACAGACGCAGAAAAAAGATGGTACGCAAACGCAGATGATATCGTTTGTTTTTTAAACCAAATCAATCCTTATTGGTCTGTTAAGCCTATGCAACAAATGTGGTATAAGCACTTGGCACTAACCAAAGAAGAAGCAATTACTCTTCTCAATAAAAATTATACCAAAAGTATTAAGACATTCAATCAGATTGAAAACGAGGCTCTGTTCATGGCAAATGCCTTTTCCAATGGAATTATCTACTCATTCAGCCTTTAAACAATTTAATTCTCATATTGTTTTACTGCAATTACGCTAACTACTAATTCCTGCTGAAAACGAAAACCTCTCACATACACCCTTACTCTTTATTTTACATAAGATATAGTAAAACACTAAAGAGAATTTTACTATGCGGCGTAGTTATCCTCAAGCTGACTCCAATAGATATGAGAGATATATTATCGGCTATGATGGATATGGGACAAAAAAGCCTCCAAACTAAAATAGTAGGAGGCTTTTTCATTGCAGGCATTTCACTTTAATCAACATATATATCATTTAAAGTAATTGGAAGTTCATTGTTGACTCCCTTAGAAAATAATATTTGATAAACGTCAAGATTGCCTGTTCGCAAAATAGCCGCAGCGCCCTGCAAATATAAAGTCCACATGCGAATAAAGCGCTTATCAAACATACCGGAAATTTCATCAATATGCTGGTGAAAATTTTCATACCAAAGTTCCAGGGTTTTCACATAATGTCTGCGTAAACTTTCCATGTGCCACACCCTAAAATCATAATCCGGGAATAGTGAAATAATTTCCCGCAATGCCGGAATACATCCTCCTGGGAAAATATACTTTTTAGCCCAAGCATTGGTCTCGACTTCTCGTAAATTAGTCAGTGTGTGCAACATAGAAATACCACCAAAATTAAGCAAATCGTGTACTTTCTTCATATAACTCGCAAAATAGTCACGTCCAACATGTTCAAACATCCCCACACT
The DNA here is from genome assembly GCF_018835585.1 of Pelorhabdus rhamnosifermentans. Classification (NCBI taxonomy): domain Bacteria; kingdom Bacillati; phylum Bacillota; class Negativicutes; order Selenomonadales; family Sporomusaceae; genus Pelorhabdus; species Pelorhabdus rhamnosifermentans. The sequence goes on along the minus strand of NZ_JAHGVE010000002.1, from coordinate 82,827 downwards.
GACAATCCTATCAAATTGATATTGGGCAGGATCAATCTCTAAGTAGTTACTTAATTTTACCGTGACCTGATCACTCAATCCGGCCTCCTCAACACGCTTTCTAGCGCCAGCATACTGTTCCTCGCTTAATGTGATTCCTAGCGCTCTGACTCCATACTGTTTTGCTGCCCTTAAAATAAGCCATCCCCAGCCACATCCAATATCCAGTAATTGCATTCCCGGCTGCAGCCGCAGCTTTTTCAAAATCAGATCAATTTTTTGCAATTGTGCCAGATGTAAATCATCATCTTGCTTTTTGAAATATGCACAAGAATAGCACATCGTTTTATCCAGCCAAAGTGAGAAAAAATCATTCCCAAGATCATAATGAGCATGAATATTTTGTCTTTGTTTAAATTTATCCGCCACCGACCCTAATCCAGATTTAGCAGCTGTCATCCATTTATTCGCCAAGTGCTGCGTATCCGAATTAAGTAGCTTATTCATTTCCATTATGCTAATTAATTCATCCAGACTTCCTTCATAATCAATAATTTCATCCATGTAAAATTCACCCAATGTTATCGTAGGATCCTCTATGGTCGCAGTCATAAGGGGAGGCTTTTTATTAAAAATAATTTTGAAATGCGGCTCGGTATCACCATAATGTACCTCCTCACCATCCCAGTAGCGAACAGCTACTCCGCCATACTGAATGTGCTTAAACATAGCATCAATTAGTACCTTTTTCATCTTACCACCTTCTTGTTTTTTTATAACAAAATATTCCATCATAATCTGAATTGCAATGTACAATGGAATTTGAACCATAATGCCGTAACAATACAATATATATTGTATTGTACAATTTGTTGAAAACTTTTATTACTTATACTTTCCTAAAATATAAATACGGCAAAAATAATGCGTTTCCTTGTTAATCGAAAAAAAAATCGCCTACCCCGGCTATTGAACCGGAATAGGCGATATCAAAGAACAATTTTTTTTTACTTTTTTGTTGAAAAACTGCATTTTGAAAAATTAATGTAAAATTTTAATGATGAAATTAAATAATTAGCTCGAGCGGAATTAATATTTTCAATATTAGTCGTACCTGTTGCATCTTTGGTAATTTCCTCAAGCTGAAAGGGATAATAGCCTAAAGTAAGTAGCTGTTCTTTTAATTCTTCAATAAGAAGAATGTGAGAATTAGTCATAATACGATTCTCCTATATTAAGTAGTCGATTACACTGTTGGCTCCCTGTTATTAGTGTCCAATTAGAGTGTTTTTTCCAAATGTAACGATGAAGCTTCTATAACCGTTGCATTGAGACCCACTTGCATGAAATCTACCATTGAGTAAATCATGATGTTTTTCATATGACATCCCACCTTTACCATATTTACATCCTCGTGCAAATAATACCATGGAAATATGACAAAATTATGACTGCGTAACAAGGTATCAAGCTAATCATATTTTTTAGCAATATCTAACCGTGTCTGGCCCAATTTCTTGCAATATGGCTAAATTTCTGCTGAACAGTATTGATTTATTTCGGGCATGAAAATGCTCCCCTAAAGGTGACAGGTTTTTATTATTTAACCTGTCACCTTTAGGGGAGCAAAGTACTACCCCAACCGGCTCTTTTTCTACCTTACCTCTATTCAATTAATAACAATAGATAAGGCTTTGATGTTATCCCCAAGCGACTTTTATCTCACACGGCATTCCATCAATTTTAATTTACTTAAACTGCAATGTTTTCCAAACAATTTATACACGAAAATTACTTACTGCCGTATTTAATTCGCCCGACGCATTAGCCAATCCATGACTTGAAGTAGCTATTTCCTGCATAGAAGCAGACTGCTCTTGGGTCGCAGCCGAAACCGTTTCCGTTTCGCTCGCATTTTCTTTACTTATCCTATCTATATTGTGAACAGATTCAACAAGTTCTTGGCTACCTCCAGCCATTTGGCCCATAGATTCTGATATATCTTGAATTTTGGATGATAATTGGACTACAGAATCAGCAATAATTTGAAAGGCATTACCTGCTGATGTAACTACTTCAACCCCCGCTTGTATTCCCGCTGAGCTGCTTTTGGTCGCTACAATCGCTTCATTCATGTTTTGCTCATTCTTCTTAATAAGATTTGCAATCTGCTGGGCTGCTTTGTTAGATTCTTCTGCTAGCTTTCTCACTTCTTCAGCCACTACAGCGAAGCCTTTACCATGTTCTCCTGCCTTGCAGCCTCAATAGCAGCATTAAGGAGCAAGAAGATTTGTCTGCTCGGCAATCGAAGATATAAGACTAATAATTTCATTCGACCCTTTGGCAAGTTCCCCAATCGCATATTGAACAGCGCCTGCGCCCTCACCGATCTGCTTCATCTGAACTATTGCTTTCTCAATAGCTTGACGTCCATTTGCAGTCGAATGTGCTGTTTGATTTCCAATATCAACAATCATCTGAACGTTCGCCGATACTTGTTTAATGCTTGCCGAAATTGCTTCGACAATGGCCGACATACCCGTCATCGCTGTCAGCTGTTGCCCTGAACCTTGCGCAATTTGCATAATCGATGATGCCACTTGGTTAGAAGCTTCAGCTGACTGTTGAGCACTGGCAGTCAGTTCTTCACTTGATGCTGAAACAAGTTCTGCTTGAGACTGAGTCTTAATAATCAGACTACGCAAATTATCTGCCATCTGCTTAAAAGCAATAGCCAATTGCCCCACTTCATCATCAGTGCAAACCGTACTTGGCCGTGACCGTAGATCTCCTTGAGCCAACAGTAACGCTTCGTCCCGTAACCCAATAAAAGGTTGAACGAATTTTTTACTTACATACATAACAAATAACACTGTTAAAATGATAAATAGAAAACAAATTTCTATCATATTTTTAGTTAGAACCGATAAATCTTGTGTCATCTCTGTCTCTGAAGCAGAAACAATCATCACCCATTGTTGGTTATCAGAAATTCTGAGTAACGTAAAAACCCCGACATGTTTTACACCATCTATATCGTTATAGGAACCAATGACCTGTTTGCCATTACTAGCCACCTTAAATAGCTGGGAAAAATTTTTATCCACCTCAGATATTTTATTTTTCAATTCCGGATCAGTTTTATTTTCAACAATATTGAATTTACCATTTAATTCTGGCATTTTAGAATGTGCGATAATCATACCTGATTTGTCAACAATGCTTGCATATCCGGTATCTTTTAATTTAACTGTCTTAAGCAAATCAATGATGCGTTGCAAAGAAACGGTGCCGACGACCACCTTTGCAATGTTTCCATCTACTGCACAATCAAGGCAAACAGAAGTAACTATCTGTTTGCCTTGAGCTTTATTTTATCGACACTTTTTTAAACAATATTCTATCATTTTCAGATATAATCAATGATTTCCTTTGTAGCTATTAGCTTTTTTAACGCCATAAGCCAATTAATGGCCAATAGGTGAACATGAAGACTAGTATCAGCACATACATAATCACAGCAAGAGGAATTCCCAACTTCACCATGTCTTTTGTCGTAAAACCGCCGGTCCCATAAGCAATCATTGCCGGCGCGGAAGTAACCGGTAAAATAGCCGTACTTTGAGCTACAATAAGCACTCCCATAATAATTCCAGTTATGGGAAGAGCAGGGTTATGCAACTCCACTAAAAACCCAATAATTGCCGGCGTAACTGCAGCAATACAAGAAGTAATGCTTGTAAAACAAAATCGGATAATAAACATTAACAAAAAGATAGAGATCGCTAACCAAGTAATTGAAAGATTGCCCACTCCTGAATCAATAAACAATACTTTAGCCACCCATTTAGCAGCACCCGTGTTGGTAAACATATCAGCCATTGAAATTCCGGCACCAAACAGAAGTATTGTATTCCAGTCAACCTTTTTAGATAAGTCTTTCCAATTACACACGCCGCTATAAGGCGACACCATCAATAATACAGATAATACGGAAACTGCAGTAGCATCAATATGATGCAACTTATCTGTCGCCCACAAAAGAATTGTTAAAACCATAATGATTAATATTTTTTTCTCACTTACCGACATGGGACCAAGATCATCAAGACATTTGTTTAAATATTCCCGTCCACCAGGCAGTTCCGAAAATTCAAATTTAAACATTTTGATCACTAAGAAATACAGTCCAATTGCAAATACTACTGTAAACGGGAAAAGGTATTCCATCCACTCTATATAACTTATGCCAGGCAGACCAGCAGTCTTTAAAAAGCTGAGAACAATAGGATTAGGAGCTGCCCCGGTAAGTACAGCGTTACCTGTCACAGAGGGAAGTATTCCCGCCAACAATAACATTGCTTTACCGATTTGGCTGTTTATTGGCAGTCCAAATGCTGTAATCAGACCAAGAGAAATAGGAACTAACGTTGCACCGCGGGCTATAACCGATGGAATTAGAAAGGTCAAGACAAAAGAAGTAATAATAATTCCTGCCATTATCGCATTTATTTTTGTTCCGACCATACGAATAATCATATATGCAATGCGTCTTTCAATTCCAGTGCTGACTATTGCGGCCGCCATAAATAATCCGGACGCAACAAACACCCAGCCGCTATTTGAAAAGCCGCTCATAGCTAATGGTATAGCTTTTCCTGTTCCAAGCAAGGCACCGCTCGTCCCGCTGGCAGGAGCGAATCCCAGTCCCGCAATACTCATAAAAATCAACGAAATTGCACTGACATTGTATGGAATCGCCTCAGTTATCCACATAAATATGGTAAACACCATAATAGCAAGTATACGTTGTCCAGCCATCGACAGTCCCGCAGGCGTCGGTGCCATAATGATGGCAACCATTGCTGCTAACCCTATTAGAATCATTATTACTTTTCTATCAAAGCCACCATTAGAAACTAATGACTCAGAATTTGTTGACATTCTACTTTCCTCCTCGCGCAATCCTTATTTTTTCGGAAAATGGGACACCTTTATTCCTACACTTACTATTTAATTTGCATTATTATAGCAGAAAGAATATTTACAATTATTTACAATGAATTCAGTATTCTGAATATTTTTTCGTGTTTTCGAGATTGGTCAAAACAAAAATCTATTATATCTATCCTACAAATAAAATCAAAAAGTTCCTGTTAGTACCTAGTACCCTACAAACTGACAGGAAAGGCGGCAAAAAAACCACCTGTCACTCATACACAAATGGAAGCCGCCTATAAAATTTCTGCCAATTATATAACTGTAAAATCTACTATTAAAATCGCAGGCTAAACCGATTTACTACTTTAAAACAGTTTTAGGAACATACGCATAGCCTTCCATAATACGTCTGGCTGTTCTGCCTACGCCTACGCGTTTAATATATTTATCAGGATTCTCAGTATCAAGTGTAACCTTGACATCCATTACACCGTAGGGATGTCCGATTCTAAGCGTATCCGATTTCTTCGCCTCTTCATCAAGCAATTCCCTTACTACTGTCCCTTCAATATTGGCGGCCGCACCTGTACAAACTCCACCTGTTACCATATAAGCCCGATGCATTTTTTGCATGGAAGCCAACCGCGACACTAAATCAATATCTTTTCCTGAAATGATTTTACCATCTGGATTTTTATAATCTCTTGCCTTAGAAACAAATCCGATTTTTGGAATTGCCGGGCTTAATTTTGTAGCAAGCTTAGCATCATCTACAATGCCCACCATCTCAGCTACTACACTTCTAACTTCTTCAATTGTCCGTAGCACCTCTGGCATATTTTCCACTTCTGTTGGTAACTCAGTGCCTTTAAGTCCCAATTCTTCAGCCTTCATAAAGACAACTGGATTGGCTGCATCTACTACGGAAACTGTAAATTTCCCTTTTTCACCTAAATCGATAATATCTTTCGCATTTCCTGTCGGTAATAATTTCTTTGTAACCGATCCAGCTGGATCATCAAATTCCAATAGAATGCGGGCACCCGTCCCTGGAACTCCCTGAATTTCGTAGTCACCTTCTGATTGCCCTTTTCCATCCTTGACTGGTACTGTAGCATAAATCATTTTATCTGTGTTTGTATTATAGATACGAACATTTGTAAAAGGCTCTACCGGTTTCACAAAACCCTCATCTACCGCATATAATCCCACTGCTGAAGAAATATTGCCGCAATTGCCTAGCCAGTCAATCACTGGCGCAGCAAAAGACACTTGACCAAACGTATAATCAACATCTGCATCCTCTCGCGATGAAGGGCCGATAATTGCAACTTTACTTGTTAAAGAATTCGCCCCTGCTAAACCATCAATTTGCCGTTGATCCGGACTACCAAAAACTCTCAAAATAAACTTGTCACGCAACGGACCTGCCGCTGGAATTTCATGTTCTTTAAAGAATATTCCTTTACTAGTTCCTCCACGAACAATTGCACAAGGTACACGCATCCATTCTCTATCCATTTGTTTTTCCTCCTTGATATTTGTTATTCTTTCTATTACATCCTCAAAAAACATCTGTTTTGTTTCACAACCTTTTACCTGATTATCTTTTTACTAATTCCCCCTTTATCTAAATATTTAAATCTGACTTTATAAAACTGCAATGCAAGCAAGATTTAGTACTATATTAAGTACTAAAAATTTTTCCTAATGTCGTTCGTGTTTCATCCAACAAAACTATGTTTCATTAAATGAAGACAGCGTTTTACTTGCCCTTGAAAATTATAAAGATTACTTATATAATATCTATAATTTTCTTTCATTGCATAATAACATTAGCTCTGATACATTGGTACAATTTTCTATTTTCGCAACCCAGTCAATAATCGTTTGCAAACTTTCCGGTGAATAGACTTTTTTACAAGCATTCCTAAATTTGCGTCGTACTTCCTCATGATCTCCGGACATCCCCGAAAGTCTGTCAATCTTCTGTGAATAACTTTTACCGTCATTAGTATTTATGACAATTTCTGCACCGCGTATATCAGGATATTTATCATTCCACTCTTTAGTAGAATATGCTTTGACTTTTTTCGCAGTTTCACGAATATCTTCACGCTTAATGGCCTCGTCAGTAAAGTCATCCAGTCCAACGAAGCCCTGATGTAGCGCCGTTGCCAGAAGATAGTTCATGCTAAATCTAGCTTGTGCAATCGTACTTGGACTTTGATTAGGAGCTGTAGCTTCAATTGCAATATCGAAAGTATTTACAACTATTTCTTGTATCGCTTTCAGATCCGGTACAACCTTGATTAATTTAAACGAAGCCTCTATTGCTGCATGAGTATAACGACAGCAGGGAAATAGTTTCGTATAGGTATCATTCACTAAATGTCTTTTACCTAAATCGGCTAAGCATGCATCGACTATCTGCTGTTTAGGTGTATCAGAAAAAATTGAAAACAACCCATTCTTGCCCTCAAATATTTGTAAAGGAGCCTCTACCCCATTGCTGGCCAACAAAGCAGCTTCTATACCTTTTTCCGCTACATACCCAACTTGAATCGGTTTAGACATTTGTCCCTCAGTCAGCGGCTGCCGAATGCCAAATGCTCCTAATCCTGCGAGCCCTATGGCATAGGTCATTTGCTTTTCATTCAGACCAAGTATCTTGCCAGCGGTAACCGCCGCACCGATAACTCCGCACGTACAGCTACCATGAAAACCCTTTTGTATATGAGATTTTCCTAATGCTTTTCCCAGTCGATATTCTATTTCATATCCTAGTGTAATTGCTTCAAGAAACAGTTTCCCATTCGGCTTATGTTTGGGTGCTAACGCAAATGCCGTTCCAATAACCGGCCCGGCAGCATGTATTCCCGCCCAAAGATGCCCATCATCATAATCAAGGCCATGTGCAAAAGCCGCATTTAAAAAACCAGCCGTAGTTACCGGATAAGAACCCTTTTCTGCGTCGGTATCCACACTCAAATTATGAACATAATTCATTAATTTACTTGGCAAATCAGAATAATACGTTACAGCACTTGTTACAGCAATATAATCAATTATCCTGGACTTAACCGTTTCTATAGTCTCCTGATCATTTTCTGTAAGTTTTGTCTGACAAATATATCGTGCAAAATTTTCAGATAATGTCAATTCGGACATCTCCTGTCGTTTTCAATTTTCTATAATTAAACTGGAATTCACCCTATTGGGCGATTGTATAATTAAGCAATCCGCCTTTTAATATAATATCGCGTTGCCTTTGCGTAGTTTCATTCACTGTAGTAAAGCTAGTTCCTTTTGTAATGTTACGCACAGTAATTTTGTCCAAATAAATAGATTTGTAAATATCATCAATTACCAATTCATCACCTTGTTCAATTTTGCTGTAATCAGCAGCATCAGCGAATTTCAAAGGCAATATACCGAAATTAATCAAATTCGCCTTGTGGATACGTTCGATGCTAATTGCAATCAAAGTACGCACCCCCATGTACATCGGACACACGGCGGCATGCTCACGGGAAGAACCTTGTCCGTAGCTTTCCCCGCCAACAATAACAGGTGTTTTTCCTTTCGCCACGATATCTTTACAATTTTTAGGGAATTTAGAATCCACAAATTGGAAGATGAATTCACAGGATTTAGGTACGTTGGCACGATAATTCATTGCCTGCCCACCGGGAATGATATCATCCGTATTGATCATATTGCCGACTTTAATCGCCACTTCCGATTTGAGTTCAGTGGGCATTTCTGTATTGTAGGGTGGAGTCCCGATAATCTCACTCCGATAAATTTCCTTTTTCCCTGTCGGAAATAATATAAGCGAATCATCAATGGCATATTTTTCCGGTAAATGAATTTCAGGATATTCAATACCCAATTCGCGCGGATCTGTCAATTTACCAGTTAGTGCTGTTGCAACTGCAACTAATGGACTAGTCAAATACACTTTTCCATCCTGGGTTCCGCTTCTCCCCACAAAATTACGGTTATTAGTACGCACCGATACACCCGCCGTTTGCGGTGATTGTCCTTGTCCTACACAAAAATTACATCCCGTTTCTAAAATTCTGGCGCCAGACTCAAGAATATAGCTTAGAGCACCATTTTTCGCGATCATCGACATTACCTGCCTAGATCCAGGTACAACCCCAAAACTTACATGCGGATGAACTTTCCGCCCTTTTAACATCTCTGCAACCATCATTAAATCAAGATAAGAGGAATTGGTACAGCTGCCAATCAAAACCTGGTCTACAACCACTTCTCCTGCTTCTTTCACAGTTACCACTTTATCTGGTGAATGTGGAAGAGCAACATTAGGTTCGATCGCTGCCAAATCAATTTCAATCACTTCATCATACTTAGCGTCCGCATCAGGCAATAATTCCTGCCATTGTTCTTCGCGATCCTGTGCAATGAAAAATTTACGCGTCATTTCATCACTTGGGAAAATCGAGGTAGTAACTCCGGTCTCAGCTCCCATATTGGCAATAGTAGAACGTTCAGGCACCGTAAGGTGCGCAATCCCGTCCCCACCATATTCCAAGACAGTTCCCACATTCCCCTTAGTTGTCAGTTTTTTTAGTACTTCAAGAATTACATCCTTGGCAGTAACCCATGTCTTAAGCTTTCCACGTAAAACCACTTTCTTAACTTTAGGATAGGTCATAAAGAATGGACTTCCACCCATTGCCAAAGCCACGTCCAATCCCCCGACTCCAATTGCTACCATTCCTGCAGCTCCACTAGTAACGGTATGGCTGTCACCGCCAATCAATGTCTGACCGGGACAGCTGAAACGTTCAAGATGCACCTGATGACAAATACCATTGCCCGGTTTTGAAAACACAATGCCATACTTGTCTGTTACTGTTTCATGATACCGATGGACATCAGCATTGGCCGGCCCATACTGTGATAAAAGATGATCACAATACGCCACAGATAATTTCGTTTTTACCTTTGGAATTTTCAAAGCCTCAAACTGCAGATAAGCCATTGCTCCAAGCGATTCCTGGGTTAAAGTCTGATCTATCCTGATCCCTATTTCCTTGCCTGCTGCCATTTCACCTTTTACTAAATGAGTGGAAATAATTTTTTCAAACAGATTGTGCCCCATAATCAAACCCCTTTCTCAACTACTATTTTAAATGTTTAATGAATTAGCAACTAACATTAATCTCGTTTTGTTTCATTAAATGAAACAAAGTTTCATTTATATCATATAAGTTATAAACTCCCTGCAAATCAGCTATGATTATTTTAGAAACTTCACTATTTCATCTAACGGCTTCCGGCTGTTTTTAGGTGGTATAACTGCCGGTTTCCCAATAGGAATTAAAGCAGCTAGTGAGTTACCATTAGTAATTCCGAGTACTTCTTCCAGTTCTTTGCGGGCAAATAAGGGTCCCGTCATCCAACAGCTACCAAAACCCTTTTCCCAGGCTGCCAACAATATCAATTGAGTGACTGCGCCTATTGTCTGTAAATCACCCCTGCATCTTAAATCGTCAACTTCTTGTTCTTTGTATCCAAGATCAAGCATTAATAAATCTGGTTTCGTCCGATATTTAGCTGTTGCAACTACTCCGATAACAACAGGTGCGTTTAAATAAAACTCCTGTGGAACATAGGGTGGTACATTTGCATTTATTTTTTTTACTTCATTATTTAACTGAGTGGCTTTATCACGACAAACTCGTACCATTTCATTCTTTATTGATTCATTTTGAATAACAATAAAATTCCAAAACTGTTTATTTCCTGAGTTACACGCATTCGTGGCAATAGAAATGATCTCTCTAATATCCTTATTCGTAATTGGCTCAGGAAGGAATTGACGAATACTTCTTCTATCGCGCACAAGCTCTGTAAATTCCATATAATCATCTCCTTTACTTTGTACTGTACCGTCTAATGAAACAATGTTTCATAATAATAAAACACATATTTTATGTATTCGATATTAATCTGATAATTCCTTCTTAACTATTAAATTCTTTGAATTCATTTTAAATAATTAATTTACAATTTTCACTGTAACGATATGCAAACGCTCTGATGGTTTGAAACCTCATCAAGCGATTAAGCATTAAAACCTAGTTTACTAGATATCGTTCGAGACATTTCTTTCATTAAATTTATATAACGTGGTAACGACTCATCATTGTATCTAAAGGAGGGTCCTGAAATAGTTAATGCTGCTACAATATTCCCTTTAAAGTTTCGAATTGGAACCGACACAGCAGATATGCCCTCTCCCCTTTCATTTTCACTATAGGCATAACCATTCTTACGGATACTTTCCAGCACGGCTTCATCTACGCCATAGTTCAAGTGTGAAAATGCTAACAATACCTTGCCCGAGGCACCCCTATCTAGCGGTACCTCTTCTCCCACTGTAACTACCCTTCGCAACAAACGAGAAGTTTGAATTCTTTCGACACATACTCTCTTATTATGTGCAACAATATATAAGCTGACCGATTCATCTAATGTGTCACGAATTTTTCTCATGTAAGGAAGCGATATGGTCCGAAATTCTAGATCATCCAAAAAAACCTGGCCCAGTGTCAATACCTTTGATGAAATAGAATAAGTTTGTGTAGATTCGCTTTTATTTAAATAACCCAATTGTTCTAACGTCTCGGCAATACGAAAAGTTGTTGCCTTTGACAATCCTATATACTCTGAGAGTTCAGTAACACCCATTTGTGGTTTTTTGTTTGAAAAACATTCCAATAGTTTAAATGCTCTTTCTACCGCACGAATATTATACATTAAGAACCTCCTGCTACACCGTCAATATTTGCATTTATCATATATTATACCACTGACACTAAAATTCCTTTGAATCCTAGTTGAGATTTTATTTTATCTGATTCAATTATGTGACGACATATCTATCACTATTTTCTTAACAAATATTCATCCGCACAGTAAGAGCTATTTGTACATTTTGTTCACTCCAAAATCCCGGCCATTCGAACTTATTTTATTATGGTTACAATGTTTTCTTTTCTTTCTTTGGCAACTGGTGCGTTCCCATCTCGATACCCCAGGCAAATTGACCCGCAAACCTTATGATTTTCCGGGACCCCTAACTCTGTCAAAAAAGTTCTTACGCTTTTATCATTACAAAACCAACTTACTTGATTGATCCAGCAAGAACCTATTTGTAAATAATGTGAGACTAAAAACATATTTTCTATCGCACAAGCACTATCTGCCATCGCATTTCCGTAATCGGCTTCATTAGATACGATAATTAACGTTGGTGCATGGTAATAAAAATTATAGGAATCATTTTTAGAAGCCTCTTTGCCAGTCCGAATACTTCGATACGTGCTTTCATCAACTTCTAATTTTTCAAACGCTGATTTTATGTACCCATTTAATTGCAATAGCTTTTCTTTGTTTTGAAGCACCATAAAATGCCACGTCTGTGAGTTTCCTCCACTCGGCGCATACTTTGCTGCTTCTAAAATTATTTTTAAATCCTCATCACTGATTTGCTGATCGGTATACTTTCTGATACTTCTTCTTGTTAGAATGTTTTCAATAACATTACTCATAATATTCATCCCTCCATTATTTCAGTAGAATCCTTTCAAAATTGCATTTACTAAAGGGTAAACTTCCGAACTGCAATTTGCAGTTCTTCCGCCAAACATGACAATGCCTTACTAGAATGAGCAATTTCCTCCGCTGAAGCAGACTGTTCTTCAATAGCAGCTGAAATATTTTGCGCTTGACCGGCGATTTCCGTACTAATATTTTCTACTTTATCTACTGCCAGAAGCACTTTATCGCTACTAACTACAAGCTGTTCCTGGCTATTTGCCGCACCTTGAATGATGTCAGCTACTTCTTTCACTTGGCACATAATGTCTTGAAAAGATGCTCCAGCATCATCGACAACTTCCGTTCCCTTCTTGACTTCAACCGTACCCGTATTCATAGCTGTGACAGCAGTATTGGTCTTCAGTTGAATTTCCCCGATAAGTAAGGTTATCTGCTTAGCTGCTTGCTGCGAATCCTCGGCCAGTTTACGTACTTCTTCGGCAACCACTGCGAAACCGCGTCCATGCTCACCCGCTCGTGCCGCTTCAATGGCGGCATTCAATGCCAATAGATTCGTTTGACTAGAAATATTAGCAATGGTTTCTACGATATTACCAATTTGTGTTGAATGTTCACCAAGTTCTGCCACCACTTTGGCCGTATCTTCCACAGTCACCTGGATATTATCCATCTGTTTAATAACCGTATCCACTGTAGTATTGCCGATTGTCGCCACACTTACTGCCCGACGTGTAATCTCCAAAGCATTTTTAATATTCGTTGCTCCTCGCTTCATCTCAGCAACAATTTCTTCCATCAAAGCTTTCGCACTGTCTACTGCCCGTAATTGCTCAGCCGTCCCTTGGGCTGTTTCGGTAATTGATACCGCTACTGTATTGGACACCTGCGCTGACTGTTCAGCACCTGCAGTCAATTCCTCCGCCGCCGCCACTTGTTCGGTAGCACCTTGAATTTTTTGAATAAAACCTCGCAGATTGCCACTCATCTGTTCAAAACTCTGTCCCAACCGTCCGATTTCATCATTAGAAACAATGCCAAGCTTAATCAATGAAATATCGCTGTCAGCAATACGCTTAGCTGCTTCCTCTACTTCGCGGATAGGCTTGCTAATGCGCCGGGCATACCAAGTAATAAACATACCTGCAACAATCAATACTGCTATAATAGTCACTAATGATATTGTCGTTAGCGTCGAAACGGCACCCGTCATTTCCTTTACCGGTACAGCTAAAGCCAATGACCAATTAACGCCTGGTATCGGTGCATAAGCATAGTACTTATCAACCCCCTGGGAGGAAGTAGATCGACTGAAGCCTTTTTCCCCTTTGACCATTCGCTCAGTAAGCTGCTTCTGCCCGGGATCCGCATTAGAATCACTAAGAGGGTTGCTCTTCATCTCTATTTCTTTATCGGGATGAATAATTCTAAGACCGTTTCCCTGCGTGACAAAAACGTAGCCAGTCTGTCCTACTTTTATTTCTAATAATTTTTGGGTAAGACTCTCTATATTGATTCCTCCATATAATGCTCCAATAATCTTGCCGTCAAACTTTACTGGCGTACAAACAGTAACGACAAAATGCCCTGTTGTTACCGAAATAACAGGATCGGAAATAACCGTCTCACCTTTCAGCATAGCCTGTTGAAAATAATCACGTTGACCGATAGTTCCACTCTTCCCCAGTGCATTACGAAATACCCCTGTCGTATCGGCAAATCCAATGTTTTCATAGATTTTATTTGCCTGAGCAACATTGTTAAGATAAGGAATAATTGTCTCTGCATTGCCACTTTGTACAGCAGGTGCCAACGCTATCATTTCCAACTCCGCTTTCCGGACTTTAAACCAGTCGCCGATGATATTGGCTGAATTCACAGCGAATTCTCCCATATCGCTAGTAACATTTTCGGTTATAATAGCCCGCGCCTTATAGTAATTGAGTCCCCCCAATACACCAAGTGCCACCAGAAACATAGCAAGAATCGTAACAGTAAGTTTAGTCTGAATACTTTTCATCTTTTCGCCCCCACTTGCAAATAAAACGGTATAAGGGTCAACCATTAGCTTGTGGTTAACCCTTTATCACCGTGACACTATGAAACAATAAATAGCAACAATTTTTTTCTCTAAAAACTACTCGCTTTTTTGGAAACGTTCATCTATACCTAATGCTAGGTCCTTGGCTAAAAGAATGGCCTGGCGTAAGGAATCAGCAATTCTGCCAGGTTTAACACAGTCACCTATGCTGACGACTTTTACTCCAGCTTGTCCAAACCTTTTTGCCAAATTATTTACGGAGACACTTCCCGCTGCGAGAACTGTTAAATCGGATTTAAAACCTTTGCTGACTTTCGAACCGTCAGATTCGGTAACACAACAGTTAATTTGACCTTCTTCAATACTTTCAACAAATGCTTGAGTCTGAATCTCTATTCCAGCTTCTTTCATCCGACGGAGCAAATCCGCCCGATTTAATGGCTTAAGATCGACTGCAGCATCCTGACGCATTTCTACAATTATAACTTTATTTGTCTTTGCCAGGTATTCAGCAGTTTCGCACCCTACTGAACCCCCTCCAACTACTACGATATTCAAGCCTGAAAAGGACTTTTTCTGGGCTAACACTTCATGAGCAGTCAAAACAGAGGCATTTGCAACACCAGAAATCGGGGGTATATACGGTTTTGCTCCCGTAGCCAAAATAACAATCTCTGCCCCGGATTCTTTAAGAATTTCGACAGTTGCCTCAGTACCTAATTTTAGTTCTACACCAGACACGTCAATCTCATATTTCAGAAACTCAACTAGCCAACCAATTTTATCTTTATAAGGAGGTACCGAAGCAATACATAGTTGCCCCCCCAGTTGTTGTTCTAATTCATATAAGCTAACATCATGGCCTAGCTTTTTCAGTAGAAACGAGGCATACATGCCTGCCGGACCGCCACCAACTACAGCGATCTTTTTCTTATTGGCGATTTTATTTGTGAGTACCCGCATTTCTGCCTCTCGTCCTACGGCAGGGTTGAGAGCACAACAAATTGCTAAGTCATCAGATACTCGCCTAGATATGCAGGTATTACAAGAAATACAACGCCTTATGCCTGCCGCTTGGCCAGATTGAGCCTTTCTTGGCCAATAGGGGTCTGCAATAAGTCCCCTTCCCAGCGCCACAAAATCAGCATCCCCTTTTTCAATCGTCGCATTGGCTGTGACCGGATTTCGGATAACTCCCACTGCCGCAACTGGAATTTGAACAACGCTTTTGATTGCCTGAGCTAAATTTGTTTTCCATGCTTCTGGGTAAGATGCTGGCTCAACATGTCTTTCGTGGGTGTATCCATTTCCGGCAGTAACATGAAGTAAGTTCACGCCCGCTTGTTCAAGAAGTTTTGCATTTTGTATTGCATCTTCTAATGTCAAGGCCCCAGGCATAAATTCGTTACCATTCATCCGGAACGAAATAGGAAAACCATTGCCGACCGCTTCCCTAATACTCTTGACCACCTCTAGAGGGAAACGTAAGCGATTTTCTACACTCCCACCATAAATGTCTGTGCGTTTATTAGTCCAGGGAGAAATAAATTCTGCCAAAAGGTAAGCGTTAGCACCGTGAATTTCTACTGCATCAAAACCTGCCTTTTTGGCTTTAAGAGCTGCTAACCCAAATTTAATAGTTATGCCTTTAATTTCATCCTCTTCTAATTGTCTAGGTACCTCGTGACCGGGACCTATCGGAATGTTAGACGGTCCGACAATCTGACTTCCGCCAATTCTCGAGGCTTTTGTACTAGCCCCTGCGTGACTTAATTGAAGTGCGACTCGCACCTCTGGAGCGGCTTCATGTATTGCGTGACAAAGAGCACCTAAACTTGGAATATAACCGTCATCGTCAATACGCAATTGGATAGCACCATTGCGCCCTGTTGGATAATCTACGTTGGCATTTTCTACAATAATAAGCCCTACTCCGCCTCGAGCACGCTCAACATAATAATCAATCAGACGTTGCGATACTTCACCACTCTGCAAAGCAAAATTCGTTGCCATTGGCGCCATTATGATACGATTCTTTAATACAAGGTTTCCGATCTTCCCTTCTCTAAAAAGATATTCATAATCCGAGTTCATACACTTCCAGCCCCTAATTTCTTAATCTATCCTTGATTTAAGATTACTAGCTGTCAAAACTTGAAACCACTTCCATTATTTTCAAATTCTTTTTTCGGTGTTGCATTTTAGGACTGAATAGACTATCGCCTATTCAGTCCAACATAGCGTACAGTAAAACTGGCCACTAACGTTTATGCTGCTCCAACATCTTCTAAAGATTTCCCCTTCGTTTCCACACCGAGAAAGAAGACCAGTGCGACGGCAATCCACATGAACAGCGCCATGGCGATAAATACACCATAATACATATGGTTTGCCATTAAATAGCCAAACAGGATCGGGCTAGTCGCCGAACTAATGCGCCCGGCACCAGTAGACCAAGCTGTGGCTGTCGCACGTACCTTTGAAGGATATAATTCAGCCGTATATACAACAGTCCCAGCACCGCCTTGTTCGCACAAATAGAAAATAACGAAGACACCGACCATAGCGTAGGCCGGATCCTTAAGCAACCCGAATAGCAAGGCTGCTACGCCACCCAGCCCATAGCCAACATAAAACAACTGCTTTCTACCGAATTTTTCAACAGTGTAAAAAGCCGTCGCCCTTGCTAAAATGGCACCAGCAGCTCCAATTAACCCAAATGTAAAAGTTTTCGCCAAACTCAAACCATATACTGTAGCTAAAATAGTCGGTATCCACATAGCAAAACCATAGTAGCCAAAATAGCCAAAGAAATAGTAACCAGCCGTCAGAAGAAATCTTTTTCTATACATTGGTGTTAAAAGAACCCCAATAGGTACCTTCTCCGCTAGTTTTTCGTCAGCCAGATTGCTAACATCCTCCTCTTTGGCACCCAGCTTGATTAACACGCGACGGGCATCTGAAGCACGCCCCTGTGTTGCAAGCCAGCGCGGTGACTCTGGTAATTTAAACCCTGCAACGATGGCAAGCAACGCAGGAATTGTACCGAGGATAAACAATATACGCCAACCATGTTCTGTTACTAAATGCAAGCTTGCAAATGCCGCAAGTAAAAGACCAAAAGGCCACAGCAGCGTTAACATGGATACGAAACGACCACGATAGCGTGCAGCTGCATATTCTGATACTAAGGCTGTAGTAACAGGAATGGCACCACCTATACACATTCCTGTAAAGAAACGAAACAATCCAAACTCAAAGGGGCTTTGACTTAACGCAGTTAATCCTGTTATCAGACCAAATCCAAGTATCGTTCCTATGAAACCAATCTTTCGCCCATAGCGGTCAGAAATAGGTCCCCAGAGCATCGCCCCTAAAAACATCCCCCAAGTACCAGCACTAGCCAGCATACCGTTAATGACCGGATTAATCTGCCACTCTTGACGAATAAGGGGCATAGCATATGACACAATATAAGTATCAAAAGAATCGAAGAGAAACCCCAGTGCCGCTATGATTAATATGTGATAATGCGTACGACTCAAAGATATTTTTTCAATGATACTGCCAACGGTATTCCCTTGTACGTTCATTTTATTCCTCCTGTATTTACATTCAGATTTTATAGGTAAATGACCTAAACAAGCTCACCTGCTAAACTGATTGTCTCCGCACATATTATAATTACATCTGGCTTCGCACTGCCTTATGAATAAAGAAGCTCCGTAAATTCATTCATTGATTGACATTCTTCAAAATGCTGAATGACATGAATGAATGCTTCCCTTGTCGGTTCAAATGCTGTATCAGCAACCATCTGAGTAAATTTTTTCTGAAGCTGTTGCCATGAAAGCGGCTTTTCCGGTTCACCTAATGCGACAGGTGCCCACTGACTTACCTTTTTTCCGTCTTCTGTTAATACTTCAACATTTACAGCAGTCCAGTTATCCGGATTTTCTACTACATATTCTTGAATTTTTTGATCGACTATCATTTCAATCCGGTCTTCAACCTTACTAATTTCACTATCATCGATACTTTTTTCTAAAACCACTTCATCTACACAACCGTATTTCAAAGCCACTGCCATAGCAAAAGGAAGACTGCACTGGGCCCCTACGATTGTTTTAGGATGAGACTTATTTAAGCGATTAACAAAAGTAGAATTTCTAATTGTGATTTTTTTTACTATAGCTGGATTCAATGCATATTCTGAACGTAATGATAATAATGCATCAATCGCACAATGGAGTCCTCTCATACATGCGTGCATTTTGAAATAGGTTTGCATGATCCCCCTATTGATTCCCAATCCATCAGTTAGGCGATTTATGTCATATTGATTCGAAAAAGCCTGAAAAAAGCCCTTATTTCCTTCTAAAATACTTTCGGGTCCCGTAAACCCCATTTGAGCCAAATCTGCTGCCTTAATCCCCGTTGATGTAGACCAACCAGGACAAAGGACCTTCCCATCAGAACCATCATTTTGATACTCAATAATGCCACCCGCATGCAAACATGCAATACCTAGTGCATCTTTTGTTTGTTCCGCATTTAATCCGTATAATTTTGCTGCAACTGCTGCTACAGCAACAGCCCCGCTTATGCCTGTAACATCAAATCCCCGCTCATGGTAAGAAGATGGATTAACAGTCGTACCAAGCCGGACAAAAACATCATAGCCCACTACAAGCGCATTAATAATATCGCGACCGCTCGCTTCTGTAATTTCACCCATTGCCAAAGCGGCCGGAACAAGAACACTACCAGGGTGCCCAAAAGAAAAACGATTCCCATCGTCTAAATCCATGGCCCGCGACATCACCGAATTGGCAAAAGCTGCTGTTTCCCGGGAGACCTTACCATAGCCGATAACAGTGGCTTCAGGTGAATTATTCCACCGTGAAGCATATTGGACAATTTTCCTGCCTTTCTCCGTATATCGGCCTCCCAACATATTTCCCATACAATCAAGTAAGCATTTTTTCGCTTGCTCCACTACTTCAGGCGATAATTTATCAAATTCTGTTTCCACAACAGAATCTGCTAGCAAGCGCACTAGTCCCACACTAATCATCCTCCTTTTTTCGATATTGCATCTGTGAAGCAACTTACATTTTATTGGAATCTGCCACCCCAACAAGCCGGTTTACCCACTATATAGAGCATGCTCTTAATGGAGGGATA
The DNA here is from genome assembly GCF_018835585.1 of Pelorhabdus rhamnosifermentans. NCBI lineage: Bacteria > Bacillati > Bacillota > Negativicutes > Selenomonadales > Sporomusaceae > Pelorhabdus > Pelorhabdus rhamnosifermentans. Next base: position 63,080 of record NZ_JAHGVE010000002.1, on the reverse strand, counting down.
AACTTGATGCCAGTTTTTTTCTACTGTTTTGCCAGTAGAGAGAATAGCAGAAAACCACCTATATTAAATAGGAAATCTTATTTTGTTTTATACAATGGAACAAAGTTTCATTAATTGGCTAAATATTATACATTAGGATAATTGTTTTTAAATAAATTTTTCTTTAACTATTATTTAAAGAAAAACTGGCAATAAAGTCGCCGATTGATTTACATCCTTCAAAGTAGGCAATTTTACGGGAAATTTCACTCCCTGAAGAGGCTAATTCCGTTTCGCCGACCAATTTATCGAACTTAGCTTGTAATTGTTCCCACGAAAGCGGCATTTCAAATTCGCCTAAAGCCAAAGGAGCCCATTTTCGCATTGTTTTACCATCGTTTGTCACTAATTCCACATCTGCCGCACCCCAATGACTAGGGTTAGCCAATTCATAATCTAAAACCTTTTGGTCCAAAACAATTCTAATCTTATCTTCGATTGCTGCAATTTCCTCATTATTCATACTCTCATGCATCGATCCCTCGCTTATATAACCATATTTTAACGCTACAGCAAGGCAAAAGGGCATACTCGTTTGTGTGCTTACCAAAGTCTTGGGATGAGGATTATTTGCTTGATTCACAAACTTACCCGCTCGAATGAGAATTTCCTTAACATTATCAGGTGTCAGATTCTGTTCTTTTCGCCATGCGACTAGCACATCAATCGCTGGATGGAGTCTTCTTACACAAGCATGTATTTTGAAATAGTTACGCAAGATCTCATAATTACTCCCCAAATCAGCTGCAAAGCCCGTTTCATCATATTCCTTGGCAAAAGCTTGAAAAAATCCTTTCTTGCCTTCCAGAATTGTTTCCGGACCTGTCATACCAAATTTCGCCAATACAGCCGCCCTAACACCATTCGCAGCTCCCCATGCAGGTGAAAGTGCCTTTCCCATTGTACCGTCTGTCACATACTCATTAAGGCTGCCAGCATGCAACGCAGCTATTCCCAACGCATTTTTAGTCTGTTCCTCGTCCATATTGTATAGCTTTGCAGCAGCAGCGGCGGCACCTATTGCACCACAAATGCCAGTAGCATCAAATCCCCTCTCGATGTAGGCTGATGGATTGATTATCTTACCGAGTCGCGCATATATTTCATAACCTACTACAATGGCATTAATTACATCGGCACCACTGGCACCAATATGCTCTCCTATTGCCAAAGCTGTAGAAACAACAACGCCGGCAGGATGTCCCATCGCTTCGCGATGACCGTCATCTAAATCAGAAACGCGGATCATAAACGCATTACAAAAAGCAGCCACTTCTTTTTGTACCTTCCCACAGCCAATCACAGTTGATTCTGGAATCCCCATAGTACCAATAGCATATCTGGCCATTTGCTTGCCTTCAGTCATATAACGACCACTAATCATTGTTCCACAACAATCAAGTACACATTTTTTGGCCTGCTTTATGACTTCCGGGGGCAATTTTTCAAATTTTTCATTCACAACATATTTTGCCAATAGCCTTACGAGACTCATTTAATTTCGCTCTCCATTCAATTATTTTGTATAATCACTTTCTGTATCTATTTATAAATTGGAATTCCAATTAACGGAAACCAAAACATACCAAAAATGACGATTAGAACCCATGATGAAGGCTGTAAAGAAAACAATTATACATAACGCGCAAATATTTTTATTGACATAATACTGTACGTAACCCGCCGACCCAGTCCAGATTCTACCAGCCCCATACCGAGTACAAATGCAGCAGCAATTAACCAAGTTTCTTTTGCGGAAAATCCTATTAAAGCACTTAAAATCCGAGTATTCGGTGTATTTTTACTACTCCAGTCTGTAGCACCCGTTAATGCCAGTAAAATGACAATTAAAAAAGCGCAAAGTCCACTTGGTAACGCATCCGTTATCCAGATAACTATCATCATGAACATAATTTCCGTTGCCGCCCATCCAGCTTTAGACAAACCTACAGGAGGAGAAGCTACATATGTCATGATGAACCAAATACAAGCCGCTAGTGTAAGCCCAGCTATTTGCAAAGTCGTAAATCCACAAAATGTTTTTCTTTTTTGTTGGCTTTGAGTGTTCAATAAGCAAACCTCCGATCTTAAAAATACAATTTCACAACTATTTACCTGATTATTTTTTTAAATTACCCCCTTTATCTAACTATCTAAAATTGTAAGACTGCAATGGCCAACTTCAGCACTTTATCCATCCTGATGTCTCTGTGTTTCATCTTATGAAACGACGTTTCACAAAATTAGGATGATATCTCACTCGTTTTAAAACTCATAAAACCCACTACTTAATCTTTATAAGTTTTCTTGCACTGCATAATGACTGAACGCTTTACAATTTTCTTTGAACTTATTCTCACTGATACAACACAGCCTTGTTTTCATTACATAAAATGATATTTTAATAAATAGCAAATTTAAAATATTTTTCTCAGATAACAATAAGTCCTAGTTTCTTTTAGCAGAACTTTGACATCATTTGACTTAATATTACATATTATTCGCTATTAATCTGATAATTCCTTCTAAAATATTATTATTTTTAAATATTATTACTTATATAATAAAAGACTGCATTTTCCGTAAATTGTATTCGTTTAGACAACGATTCAGAAAAAAGCAGCCTTACATCAATTTATCCTATTATTAACCTTTTAAAATCAGATCTTTAACAATATGTTTAATTTATTGGAATTGTATATGCTAACATAGTTAGAACCCCATTTAAGGACTAATTATTCTTAGTTATAATATAAAAAAAGTGGGAGAATCGGGGAAAGATTCTCCCGCTAAAAGTGGAACTGTTACTTTATTGCAAAGACATGCCAATCTTCAATGCCTGTGTGTTAACCTTTTCCGTTCCTTTCGGAACACGGTTTAATACGGCTTTCGTAATGGATTCTTCACTGACACATTTGGTTAACGCAACAATAGCGCCAATCGCTACGATGTTAGCAAACAATGTTTTACCAACTTCAGTCTTAGCTTTTTCGGTAATTGGAAATTCAAATATTTTTTTTGCTTTTTGAGGAATTTCCTTGACAAAACCTGTATCAACAATCAAAATACCATCTTCATCTAAATCAGAAGTATATTTATCGCAGGCTTCTTGGCTCATGGCCAACACTAAGTCTGGTTTCGTTACTTTAGGAAAATGGAGAGGTTTATCGGAAATCAAAACTTCCGACTTACTGGAACCGCCACGTGCTTCCGGCCCATAAGACTGAGACTGAATGGCATTTTTCCCATCCAAAATAGCTGCTTCAGCCAAAATAATTCCGGCAAGAATCAGACCTTGACCGCCTGTTCCTGATAAACGCATTTGCAACATACTTATTTCGCCCCTTTCTGGGCCTGTTCAATAATCAGGTCATATTGTTTGGTATACTCCGGTGCTTCTGCTTTGTGCAGCACACCAATAACAAATTTGTCAACCAGTTGCTCTGCTGCCATATTCGATGCTTGTCCTACCGTTACGGCATGCTCTTTCTGCCATTTCATCATGTTGGCTCCTGAGCCTCGTTTGTTTTGACGACCGAATCCGATGGGGCAAGCTGTAATGGCTTCAACAAGAGAAAAACCGTCATGAGCAATCGCTTCAGCAATAACATCGGACAACTGCTGAGCATGATAGGTTGTCCCACGAGCAACAAAGGTAGCTCCGGCTGCTTTGGCCAATTCCACTACATCAAAGCTGCGTTCAATAGTTCCATAAGGTGCCGTAGTTGCTTTGCTGTGAAGAGGAGTGAGCGGTGAATACTGACCGCCTGTCATGCCGTAAATAGAGTTGTTAAATAAAACAACGGTGATGTTGATATTTCTTCTTGCAGCATGGATGAAATGATTGCCGCCAATAGCTGTGGCATCGCCGTCTCCTGTCATGACAATAACGTTCAGCTTAGGATTAGCAAGTTTGATGCCTGTAGCAAAGGGAATGGCCCGGCCATGAGCAGTATGAACAGTATCAAAATCCAAGTACCCTGAGGCTCTGGAGGAACAACCGATACCTGATACAATGGCTGTGTTATCTTGACTTAATTGGAGTTTGTCAATAGCTTTGACAGCAGCGCTTGTGACAATACCATTGCCGCAGCCAGGACACCACATATGAGGCAAGTGGTTCTGGCGATAATATTTTTGTACGATTTCTTCCATATTCATGATTATTTCTCCTCCCCTGTGAGTTTGACAAGACCAGTGAGTAACTCAGCGGGAGTGATGGCCTCATTGTTATATTTCGTATAGGAAACAACGGGGATTTTCCCGTTTACGGCTTTTTGAACTTCGCCTACATATTGACCGCAGTTGAGTTCAGCAACAAGGATCTTTTTGACGCGTGTGGCAAGCTCAGCGATTTGTTTTTGGGCAAAAGGCCAAATGGTAATGGGACGGAAGAGTCCGATTTTGATGCCTTGAGAGCGCGCTTCATCAACGGCTGCATAAGCTGTACGCGCCGTACCACCGAAAGCAACAACAGCGTATTCAGCATCTTCAAGACGATATTCTTCATAGGTGACAATATCATCAAGATTGTCGGAAAGTTTTTCGTTGAGACGATCCATCTGGGCAACAGTGGCTGCAGGAGCACCGTTCGGGAAACCGCTTTCGTCATGAATCAGTCCGGTTACATGATAACGGTAGCCTGTACCAAAAGGCGGCATAGGACAAATTTTATCGTTGTCGGCACGATAAGCCTTGAAATCCTTCGACGGTTTTTCTGTCGGTTGTTTACGCATAGGCTGATGGATACTGTCATAGCTATCAGGCAGTTCAATTTTTTCACGCATATGGCCGACAATTTCGTCCATAAGCATAATAACAGGTACACGGTATTTTTCTGATAGTTCATAAGCCCGAATGGTTAAGGTAAATGTTTCGGGTACACTAGACGGCGTCAGGGCAATGACGGGATGATCGCCGTGTGTTCCCCAGCGGGCTTGCATAATGTCAGCCTGAGAGGGAGAAGTTGGCTGACCGGTAGACGGACCTACGCGCTGCACATTGGCAATGACGATAGGTACTTCAGCAATAGACGCATAACCAAGGAGTTCTTGTTTTAAGGAAAAACCAGGACCGCTTGTAGCAGTCAGTACTTTTTTACCTGCGAGAGATGCACCAATAATAACACCGATGCCGGAAATTTCATCTTCCATTTGAATAAATTTACCGCCTACTTGAGGTAAACGTTTAGCCATAAGCTCGGCAATTTCAGTTGAGGGCGTAATAGGATAACCACCAAAGAAACGAGCGCCGGCAGCAATGGCTCCTTCAGCGCAGGCCTGATTGCCTTGCATGAGGACAGTTGCCATAGATATTCACTCCTTTTATTTTTCGACAAAAATAGCATAATCAGGACATCTCAATTCACATTGTTTACAACCAATGCACGCATCCTTATTTACTATTTCTATTTTTTCAATTGCATTTACTGCTAGCACCTTTTTCGGACAAAACTCTGCACAAATGCCGCACCCTTTGCAGCGGTGGACATCAATTTTTAAACTCATCCAAATTCACCTCCTTTCATCTTTTATTTCAAAAGATAGTCAGCATAATAATTTTTCTCAGTCTGCTCAATAACAGAAATCTTACCTCAAAATTAAGACAAGACTCACAAAGACAGGTAAGTCGCGCTAGGGCTGAACTAAGCTACAATTGACTTTCGACCCTATTGGCTGTACCTGTCAGATCATGCTAATGTTTTTTTAGAATGTCAGTTCATTCTTATTTATTATTCTGATGTTTAGCTTTTTCTTTAACTAAGTCCTGACAGCGTCCCGCTTTCAAAACACAGCTTTCCGTTTGGTGTCCGACCAACTGCTGCGCTAAGCGGGCCGTTGCCATGGCTTTTTCTAAATCAATTCCTGTGTTGACACCCATTTCATGGAGCATATGAATCACATCTTCAGTAGCTACATTTCCGGACGCACCTGGAGCAAACGGACAGCCGCCCATTCCAGCGAAGGCACCGTCAAAAGTTGTAATACCCGCCTGCATGCCCGCGACAATATTAGCCAAAGCCATGCCACGAGTATTGTGGAAATGCATGACCCACCTCACCTTTGGAAAGGTTTTTACCATATAACTACCTAATTCAAATACCTGACGGGGATTAGCCATACCAGTCGTATCCGACATGGATAATTCAGTGATACCTAATTTTAAAAAGCTACGTACAACATTTTCCACTTGTTCCACTGGAACCTTACCTTGGAATGGACACCCAAACGAAGTGGAAATTGCACCCGATACTTCCATATTATTCTTAGTAGCAAAGTCAACACAGCTACCGAAGCTTTCCATCATTTCCAAAGGCTTCTTATTGAAATTATTGATACAATGAGCTTCACTGGCTGAAACAGTAAGTTTTACCTTCTTGATACCAGAAACAAAAGCACGTTCGACCCCTTTTAGATTAGGTACTAAAACGCGATATTCAACGCCATCTACCTTTTCCATGGCCTGTACCAATTTATCTGTACCTGCCATCGATGGCACAGCTTTGGGATGAACAAATGAACCAACTTCGATAACCTTTATACCCGATTCAACTGCCGCATTCAGCAGTTGCAGTTTTTCTTCTACGCTAAATATTCTTTTTTCATTTTGCAAACCATCGCGCAAACCAACTTCGCAAATAGTGACCTTATCCGGCCATACCATGTTTGCTTTTTCCATGTTAGCCCCATCCCTTCATTACAAAAATCTCCTTAAATTCAGCCATTATTTAAGATGCTAAATGATTCCCTTTTCTTTCAAAGCATCCATTTCAGCCGCATCTAACCCAAGCATTTCTTGATATATTTCTTGGTTATGTGCTCCCATCTCCGGCCCAATCCATTTAATCTCGCCTGGTGTTGCACTGAGTTTAGGAACGATACCAGGCATTTTCAAGGTGCCAAAATCAGGGTGTTCCACTTGAATAATATCTTCACGTGCAGCATAATGCGGATCCTCAAAAATATCCTCCATGCCATAAACCAAGCTAACGGGTGCTCCAGCTTCATCTAAGATTGACTTTATTTCCTTATAATCATTCTTGCTCATCCAATCAATGACGATTTCCTCAACAAGCTTATTATTTTTAACACGGGCTCCATTGGTGTTAAAGCGGTTATCCTCTAGCAAGTCACTTCTGCCAATGCCCTTCGCGAAATATTCAAAAGTCCGGTCGGTACTGCACACCAACACCACCCATTTGCCATCTTTGCTTTTAAATGTGCCAGATGGACTAGCCGAGCCACTGATACTTGGTCTTCTTTCAGTATTTTTGCCTGTTTTATCATAAAGGGCAACGGCCCCTTCCAACATGCGGAAAATACTTTCATAGAGGCTTAAATCCACTTCCTGGCCAGCTCCGTTGTTCATATCCCGATGATAAATGCAAACCATAGCAGCATAGGCACTATAAAGACCAGCAAGATAATCGCACAGCGAAATAGGCGGATTTACAGGAGGCCTGTCAGGGTACCCAGTCATATAGGTTAAACCGGAAAAAGCGGTGGCAGGCGTACCAAATCCAGCTAGGTGAGCATTGGGACCCGTTTGACCATAACCAGTAACACGGATAACAATAATTTTTGGATTTGCCTTTTTTAGTGTCTCGTAATCTAGCCCCCATTTGTCGAAAGTACCCGTCCGAAAGTTTTCAATAATAATATCACTTTTTTCAACTAGTTTAAGAAAAATATTCTTGCCTTCCTCTTTTCTAAGGTCAAGCGTAATACTCTTCTTATTTCTGGCGAATGTCGCCCAACGCAACGATTTGCCTTCATATAGCGGCCCCATATTACGGCCAGAATCTCCCTTTCCAGGCATTTCTACCTTAATAACATCCGCACCAAAGTCACCAAGCAAAGCGGCTCCGAAAGGTCCTGCTATTACAGTAGAAGTATCAAGCACGCGAATACCATTTAATGCACCGGACATAACTATCACTCCTTAATATTGGATATAGTAAGACAATGTAACAACCATGAATTTAGGACACTCATCGTATCGACTTATTCGAGTAGTTGTACTTGCCGTTTTTCAATACGACACTATTTATTGCAATTTTCATGCCATAATTAATTATATTTTTAAAAAAATTTAATTTAATCGGACTTCCCCTGACATTATTGAGTTTCGTGTATTATACAATGTAATATAGATATAATTTTACGAGTGCAGGGAATCATATATATATATAAATTGCAAATAATTGTTGCTTTTTGTCTTATTATGATGCGAAACGTCGTATATAGATGCAAATCATTAAATATCAGCGGGTAATTTTTTTGTATGGCAGACCATTAAACACCAACTAAATCCCAAATTATAAGAATAACTCCAGTTTTAAATTGCCACAACAGATATAAGCGACCTGTCAGTATAAAATTGTATCTTAAAGTAAAAAACTTCTGGGATTTCCCCCAGAAGCTTTTTACTTTAAGAACATCTATTCTTATTTAAAATCGCGTTTACGCACCATTTGAGAACTTGACTGTAAATCAATCCTTTGATACAATTGTTGCGAATATTTATTTTATATTGTTGCATTTTATTGCGGAGTGATGCTAAATGTCAAAAATACTTTTTTTAATTCCCGATGATACTATGATGCCTTACGCGCAGGATGCGCTCGCCTCAAACTACCCTCATATTGAAGTATCCATGACAAATCCACGTGAAGCAGTTAAATTAGTCCAGGAACGCGCCGCCCAAGGAATCGAGATCGTTGCAGCCCGCCCTGTAACTGCAACGGTACTTAAAGAAGCCCATTTAAATATCTCGATTGTAACAATCCCTATCACCAGTTTTGACATTATTCGTGCCATAAATGAAGCTAAAGTACAGGGGAAAACAATCGCAGTTGTCGCTCATGCGAAAATGGTTTTGGGAATTGATTTTCTTGCCAAAGAACTCGGCGTCCAAATACGACATTATAGTATGCGTCACGGCCAAGATTATGAAAAGTCAATATTAAAGGCTGTTGCGGATGGGGCCGAAGTAATTCTGGGAGGTGCCCTGTCTATAACCGAAGCTAAGCGCCATAATATCCCCTGTTCCTTGATAAAAATAGGCAGTGAAAGCCTCTTGCAGGCCGCACAAGAGGCCATGCAAATTCAAGAAGCCTTAGAAATCGAATCAGCAAAACGTGGTTTTTTGAGTACCATTTTAGATTACACGCATGATGGAATCATAACGGTTGACCGAAACCATCATATTACCGCCTTTAATCCCATCGCCCAAAAGCTCACGAGAGTGAATAAAATTAATGCCTTGGGACAAGCGATTGAGAAAATCCTCCCACAATTTGATTTAAAAAGAACGATTCAGGAAGGACAAGCTTCTCCTCACAATATCATTAATGTGAATGACAATAAAGTAATGTACAATAGTGTACCGATTATGATAAATGGTAAATCATTTGGTGCTGTCATTACCCTCCATGAATTCAAACAAATTCAAAAAATGGAAGCAATGATACGCAAAGAAATTTACGCCCGCGGCCATATTGCTAAGTTTAATTTCCAGGATATTATTGGAAAAAGTTCTGCTATCATAGAAACAATTGCCACAGCCAAAGATTTTGCAGCAACTAATTCCAGTGTATTAATTTTGGGAGAAACAGGCACAGGCAAAGAAGTATTTGCGCAAAGCATTCACAATGCTAGCCAGCGTTCTAACGGCCCCTTCGTTGCCATAAATTGCGCCTCCCTACCGGCACAACTGCTTGAAAGTGAATTATTTGGTTATGTAGGCGGTGCGTTCACCGGAGCTAATAAAGAAGGGAAACCGGGACTTTTTGAAGTCGCTCACGGCGGTACAATTTTTTTGGATGAGCTTGCAGAAATGGATTATGTCAATCAAGGAAGATTATTGCGCGTCCTCCAAGAAAAATCAGTTGTACGATTGGGCAGCTTTAGAGTTATCCCTGTTGATGTCCGTCTCATCGCAGCTACAAATAAAGATTTGGAATCGTTAGTTATGGAGAAGAAATTTCGTGATGATTTATATTACCGCCTGAATGTACTAAGATTAGAACTTCCTTCGCTCAAAGATCGAAAAATGGATATTCGTCTATATGCAAAAGTATTTTTGCATGAATTCGCAGCTGCATCCGGTAAAAACTTTAAGCTAACTCATGATGCATTGCAGTTTCTTGACAACTATCCCTGGCCTGGTAATATTCGCGAGTGCCGGAATCTCATGGAAAGGCTTTCCGCAACAGCTAAAACAGATGTAATAAACAAAGCGCTATTGACAAAAATGCTTAAATATAAACAGCAGAAAGCTCGCGCGCGCTCCCCAAAAGAAGAGCGATTAATCCGAGAAATAAGAAAGGCATTGGACGATGCCAACGGAAATTACACTGCGGCCGCAGAAATATTAAAAATAAACCGTACGACTCTTTATCGGAGAATGCAAAGACTTAACATCGAATACTGAGTATATCTTAGTATAAATAAGTGACTTAACGGTACAAATGACGTTAACTGACTGCAGCATATAATTATTGCAAGCTGCCTTTCCAGTTCAGCAAGAAATAAAATAGAATCTTAATTGAAAAAAGGACTTGGCCCAATTGCCAAGTCCTCCGTTTTATCTTCATATAGATAAAAATCATTGTTGATTCGTTTCGAATTTTGCACTAATAACGCGATAAACAAAGATGGTAATCAGTGCAATGAATACAATCAATCCGAGCCAATCGGCCGTAGGGCTAAATTCCTTGCCTACAATTGCCAGCGGTGAGTCGCTGCCGCCGCTTGTTACTGAAAATACGATTATGATGGCAATGATAACCCCCATTAAACTTTCGCCAACAATCAGCCCAGACGCAAACAGTACACCATGGCGATTGCAATTTTCGACATCCTCTTTAATGTTTTTTGGACTCCGCTGCATCGCTCGATTATGCAGATATTGATACACAAAGTAACTCATAACAGCACCTATGACAAGCGGCATTTCCAACGTAGGCGGCAAATAAATACCCATACCTACAGCTAAAGGGGGCAGGCAATAGCTTGCTGAGTTTCTTTTCAATAACAAATCTGCAATAATAATCACAATTCCAACACCTATGCCAAAAAGAATATAATTCCAATCCAAATTATGACTGAAAATTCCTTTGGCTATCGTAGTCATCAAGGTTGCCTGCGGTGCAGACAAAACTTGACTTTCATCCATCCCTGAGCGTGGCATAGCACCGGCAAAACCATACGCTTCATATAATAAATTTAACACGGGTGCAATAGCGAAGGCTCCGATAATACTGCCCAACAATAGGGACACCTGCTGCTTCCATGGCGTAGCACCGACGAGATAACCCGTCTTTAAATCTTGCATATTATCATTCGAAATAGCAGCAATACTGACAATAACACTCGTCATAAATATAGCTAAGGCAATAGCAAATTTACTACCTATTTCCGTGTCAAACAGACTGACTGCTGTACCGATTCCCAATACGGCAAGAGATGATATAATAATTCCCAAAATACCGATCCCTGAAATAGGGCTGGCCGATGTACCGATTAATCCGGCCATATAACCGCAAGCAGCAGCCACAAAAAATCCCATGCAGATAGCGATGGTAACGCCTACAATAACAAAAATCAATGTGACACCTGCTGACAGGCTCGCATCCGCAATAAAGGAATAAAATGTTCCCAATAAACCAATAACAATAACACCCAAAATCATCGCTGTCGCTTTAGGAGACAGATCTGTATCCATGCGGTGCAAACTCTTCCCCGCTACCGAACGACTCATGGATTGTATAGAAATACGCATGCCATCTATGATAGGTTTTACTAACGTAATCAGCGTCCATATTGCGGCAATACCAATCGCGCCAGCACCTATGAGCCTCACCTTTTGTGCCCATACGGCAGAAGCAAACGCACTGGCGCTCTGCCCAGCTGCCGGTGACAGCATAGATGTGAGATATGGCACAAATACACCCCATGACAAAATAGTACCCACTAACATTGCCATACCACTGGCAATACCAATTAAGTAGCCAGCTCCAAGCAGAGCAGAAGAAAAACCGATAGGCAGCTGGGAAGTAATTTTGCCAGAGGTGAACCAATAACTCACTCCCGATGATATAACTTGAAAACCATTCGCACATAAACCGATAACAGCTGAAACGATACCGCCAGCCATAATATCTTTCATGCCGTTCTCTTTGGCTCCGACAGCATTGCCGCTACCTACTTTCAAGATTTCTGCAGCTGCCAGACCTTCAGGATAAGGCAAATCACTATTGACAATCATGGCACGGCGCAATGGAATAGTAAACAGCACGCCGAGGCTGCCACCACAAGCACAAATCATCAGAGTCTGCCAGAAAGGAAATCCCTGCCAATAACCAATCATCAGTAACCCAGGAATAATAAATATAACTGCGGAAAGAGTACCTGCTGCTGATGCCTGTGTCTGAACCATATTATTTTCTAAGACATTGGAATCTTTAAACATCTTCAAAATTGCCATAGAAATAACCGCTGCAGGAATAGACGACGAGAACGTGAGTCCTACTTTTAAGCCCAAATAAACATTCGATGCCGTAAAAATGATCGTAATTAACATTCCCAGCAGCATTCCCCGAAAAGTAAGTTCAGGTATTTGTATTTCGTGACTCATAAAATCTACTTGTTTCATATGTATGCTTGCTCCTCACATAATAAGTTTTTACCTCTCTTTAAGATTACTAGATTGACAACACCTTTCCTGACAATTTTTTTAAGTCCCCCCAATCTCTATTACTGCATGATCATATGAACTCCGTCTGGAATATCAACAGTAATCTGAATATTTCTAAAAAACCACTTTGGTATAATATTCCATGTCTTTATTGAAAATCCTCCATCATTTCATGTAAACATATAGTTTTACGTAAAAATTCCCCCCCTTATAAATAATTTGTCTAAACCAAAGCCTAAACTGCTTTCATTATATGCATCAATCCTATCATTAATGTTTTGATGTACGTTTCGCGAATTAGCGATGTCAATTGAGTAATACGCATTAGCTCGTGCTAATGATAAGTTAATTTGACGTAAAAGGGCTAGAACTCTGTGTTTTCATGAGTTCTAGCCCTTTTTTAGTCTTTAATTTTGAACACCAAGTCGCCTTCTCCCTATATCTAATTCCACCAAACATTTATTTACAATATAATACTAGCCAATCTATACACATTGAGCACTATTGATGGATAATTTCATACCGATTTACACCATTGCCTTTTATAATATCCTTGGTTTGCCTGAATGAAAAAGTTGAATTTGCTCCAGCAACAAAACCATCCCACCATCTTTGGTAAAAAGATTTCATTATTCTACAATCCACACCCGTTCGTTTCCAATTGGATTCCTGCAACCAGGCACTATTCTCCCAGATAACTTTCTGTGTGAGCCGGCACTGCCACCGACGTAAACAGTCCATCCAACATCACTGCCTATCACGCCAATATCTTTGATAATGGCTTCTGAACATGAATTAGCGCAGCCGGAAACACCCATTTTCATTCTTGATGGCATTTCTTTTTTTATATACCTTCTGTCCAGCTCCAATCCTAGCTTCACACTATCCTGTTTGCCACGTTTACAAAAAGTAACCCCGGGGCATATTTTGACACTACGAACACAATTAGCATACCCCAATGCTGCCTGCATATCTAAATCCTGCCAGATATTTTCAATATCTTCTGCTTTTAATCCAGTAATCATAATACGCTGCGCCGATGTCAACTTCAAAATCCCGCCATATTTTCGAGCTACTTGTGCATATTTCTCCATCATCTCTGGCTTTATAAATCCACCTGGCAAATGAGGCGTAATAGCATACGTTCGCTTTCCATCTCGGATTTTTTGCAGATTGGCTCCTTTAGGTAACATTTTACATCCTCCTGATTTTTTCCGCCTTGTACTTACTTCAATTTTATCTACTAAATGAAATTTATGATGTGATCAGTATCACATTATAGTAATTTTTTATCATACTAACAATATTTAAACACAAGTCGCTCCTAGTATTAGCCTGCTATTAGTTATTTATAATCAATGACTTCTTATTCATACCACAACAGACATTTGGCGGTTAACATAAACGTCACCGCCGCTCAATATAATCCGTATAATAAACTGTAAGGTGGTGATAGTTTGATCATTAAGTTTAATGAACAAAGATTTATCAATGAAGTCAAAAAAATGGTTCAACCATTGGGATTAAGTAAAAGTCAGGTTGAAGAAGTCGTATCTCATGCCTTGGAGGCTGTCCATAGGGCAAGTACCCCCGTAAGGGATTAAACATCTGGCTGTCCCGCTCAGGACAGCCTCTTTTTTTAGAGATTTTCTGATCCTACTGAACAAGTCTCGATTGTGGCGTTTCGTAATAAGCACGCAATTACCGCAAACAACCCATAATCAACCGTATTTCTCCATCGAAGCATCTGGCAGCTTACGTGATTGCACGGGAATGAGCACGATTTTCCGAGCGTGCAACATGGAATTCACCTTTTTGTAGTAAAACGATGAATTTTGTCGAATAATAAGTTAGTGCCCAGGTGGAAAGGGTATATTATGGACAAAATTGCTGCGGAAATATCAAAAGAAATTTTGCTGGCACTGATAAACAATCACAATCTCAGTAGCCTAGAAGGTAGCAATGAATCAGATGATGTAAAAATTAACAATGTTATGAAAGCCTATACTTCAATCTTTGAGACAATTAGCAATTGCATTAAAAGAGACCCGAAAACAGAAGCAAATCCCGTGTATGAAACGAAAAGGACGTTGTCTTTTTAAACATCGTAATAACTGGTTAATCCTGGGCACTCTTAATCTTTATAAATTTCCACTCACCCCGTCCTGTTCTTCAGCATTTGAGAGCTCACATCTTTTTACAATATTTTGGGATTTTCATAAAGCATTTCTTTTTCAGAGGTTGAAATTGATTTATCTACAATAAATGCCATTAGTATAATTACCGGAACATCAATAAGATACCGGACAATCATAAATTTCCACCCCATAACGGATGCTTCAAATAGTGATATTGGTATTTTTGTAGCAGACCATGCCCCTATGAAAATTAATACATTAGAGAATTTGCTGCCTTTTTTCATTAATACTCCAACAAAAGGAAATGCAACATATAATGGCCCTGCTGCAATAGAACCTAATAAAAAGGCAGTGAATATACCTAGGAATTTAGAATTTTCACCTAGGAATTTTATCATTGTCTCTTTTTCTACCCATATATCAAGAAGAAAGGACCTATTATATTATGCCTATTAAAAAAGCTCAAAAACACCGGCATTTGCCAGCTTTTATTCTTTTAACCTTAGCCCAAAAGTCTGCACACGGAGGTGCTATATATAATTCTCTTATAAAAAACATTCCTGATTTTCACTGTGATACTGCTGCTGTATATCGTACACTTAAACAACTTGAAGAAGAAAAGGCTGTGTCATTTTCATGGGATACAACTCATTCAGGACCAGCAAGAAAAATTTATAAGATTACCCCTATAGGCTTAAATGAACTTGAAAATTGGAAGAAAGATATGGAGGGAAGAATAATAAAGTTAAATTATTTTCTAAATACATATAATAGTTTAACTTTATAGTATTAGAAGTACCATTCCATTTTTTCAATTTCCCCGTCAGCGGATAGAATTCGTCAAGAGCAATTAAGTCCCAATCCCATAAACAATAAAGGGATTGGGACTTTTTTATGGCCGGAACATATTTCTTCTCAACCTTACCGTGTTTCCAAATTTAGTAATTTACCACATTCCACCAAGTTTTCTTTGGCCGTCATTTCCTGCGGCGTGACCCTATAAACCGAAACGGCATTGCCATCAAGTGAAGAGCGATACTTATTAATGAAAGTGCCTGTTAAAGGCTGACTGTAATAACCCGGCATATATTTACCAAGCAATTTTTGAAGAACGGCTGCAGCCTCTTCCGAATCCGCCACTTTTTCCGCCTCGCCAAAAAGCATGACGCTCAAGTATGACGTATCGGCATGACAGGGCACCGGATCAGTCACTGTACCGTATTCTTCATATACGGTGAAACAAACCGAGGGTTTTTGAGAAAGAATCGTCTCCTTTTTACCAGAACTCAGGCCATGAAAATAGATCGAACCGCCGTGCCATACATAGTTCACCGGAAGCGTATACGGAAGATCCTCACTCACCATACCAAGCACACCCGTTCTTGCCCGCAAAAGAAAAGCCTCGATTTTTCCCTGATCCTGGCAGTTTCTCTGGGTATAACGAATCTGATTCATCAAAGAACATCCTCTCTGTACATTTTCTCCAGTCGCGTAAGAAACAATTCCATCCATTGATTGTTTTGTTCGATATATTCAGGATGCGCAAGCAGTTCTTCCGACGTCTGCACATAAGCGTCTGGAATCATTTCTTCCCCGCAGTTTTCTACGAGGTCTTTAATAATAGCTGATGTGTTTTCCAGATGAAATTGAAAACCAAATACTCTCTTTTTATAAATAAAGGCCTGATGCTTACAGGCATCGTTTTCCGCTATGCACTCTGCATCTTCGGGCAAAACACTGAACGTGTCTCCATGCCACTCGAATACGACGGGCTGCTCAGGGAAAAACGCAAACAAAGATGTTGATCGGACTTTCTCGCTCAATCGAACAGGAAACCAGCCAATTTCCTTACAAGGATTCTGAGTCACTTTTCCGCCTATCACATCGGCAATCAATTGACCACCGAGACATAAGCCGATGATAACTTTACCAGCTGCAATAGCTTCCCTGATAAACACCTTTTCATCGGCAAGCCATGGATAATTTTCTTCCTCATAAATATTCATGGGCCCCCCCATAACCACAAGCCAATCGAAATCCTGCTGCTTGGGAAGAGTATCCTGTTCATACAATTGCGTATGTGTTATAACATGACCGTTTTCCCTAGCCCATATTAGAATGCTTCCGGGATTTTCAAATGGAACATGTTGTAAATAGTGGAGTCTCATCTCTTTTTTCTGTCCTTTCATAACTAATTTTAATCTGTTCATTTTCTCAATGACTCAAGAACCTGCTACATCTTTTGCCGACCTCTCACCACACCCTAGATGACATCTAATGCAGCACTCGGGTCCGCCTCATGACGTAATTGATGAAAAACATGAAATAAGCCTTCTTCAACGCTGGCACAAGATTCTACAGCAGAGATTCCCTGTTCCCTTAACCGCTGCTGCGCCTCATAACCAATCCGCATGGTCAATACGGCATCACAGTCTGTGATCCCCTGAATCACAGCATCCTTGATTTCTTCCGTCTCATCACAGTTTACCCTGCCCAGGCAATATTTTGAGGTAGCCCGCGTCTCAATAAACCGAATATCCACGCCATCCGTTTCATAAATATGAAACTCTTCGGCATGACCATAATGCAGATCCACTAGTTGCTTATGTTTGGAGGTCACAGCTACTTTATAGAACCTGGCCCGGAATTTACATTTCTTGACCGTATCCGCTTTGACATGACGGAACTTATACGATTGATCTTCTGACAAAAGTCCGATGGCATCCGCCCGGCATTGCTGACAGTGACGCATTTGGGAAATGTCTGTCTGGCACAAATCCCGCAGGGCATTCACTTCTTTCATACTGGTTTGCGGGAAGTTCTGGAATACACTGCCCGGCGCCGGAATAAGCGGCATAATATTTGTCATTAGAGCCCCCAGGTTCTTTACTTTTTTTACTACTTCCGGTATATGTTCAACATTAATATCCTTAATCATAACAATATTGACTTTTACCAGAATGCCATGATCAACTAAAATATTAATTCCCTCCATCTGGTTGTGAATTAAGATTTCAGCCGCATTTTCTCCCACATAATACTTACCCCGATAATGGATATGATGATAGATTTTTGCTCCTATGGCAGGTTCCAAACAGTTTACAGTAACTGTTACATGCTTAATACCCAAGTCAATAATATCCTGGCCATAATGAGGAAGCATCAAACCATTCGTGGATAAGCAAAATATCATATCCGGCGATTCAGCCTTAATTAACTTGATACTTCTTTTTACAACATCCCAATTCGCCAAGGCATCACCAGGACCAGCAATCCCGACAACACTCAAATGAGGCATTTCTTCTTTTACCCGGATAAACTTTGTCAGACTTATTTCAGGTGTCAATACTTCACTTGTCACACCAGGACGGCTTTCATTCACACAGTCATATTTTCGATGGCAATAGTTACAGCTAATATTGCAAACCGGCGCCACAGGCAAATGCATTCTGGCAAACTGGTGATGGGCATCCAATGAATAGCAGGGATGCCTGGCAGTCATTTTTGCTAATTCTTCCGACATAAGAAATGCGGCATTCTTAGAACAGGCATTTTCCATTTTTCATTCAACCCCTTTACGTACTATTGTCCATCCATGTTCTAGAAACGAAACGCACCCCTCACAGATGCAATTTTTACCGGATCAAATAATTGCCGAATTTCACGACACATTGAGAGAACCCGATGTGAGTCCGTTGGCTCAGGAATCCCGTGATGATAATTTTCCAGTGAGCAGATACCAAATATTAAGTCAAGTGATCTTATTTCTGCATTTAACGCCGGAGAAACATCAACAATTTCTTCCACAGCGTTCATGAGGCAGACATAATTGTGATTCATCGGTTCTGTATCGTATAACTCACATAAGGCAACCAAATAACGTTCAAGAGCAACGGAAGCGACATTGAACACTACACTGGAACATTGTCCTTCATCTAAAAACTGCTCGGCCCTGTTATGGTACGCCTGCGCACTCCGGTAATCTTCTTCAAAGTCTTCTATCCTTTCAAGATCGATTTCATCCATTGTTTCATCCTCTTTTTAATATTGATTCTGCCAGAACCTGAAAATCATCAGGAACTGGCAGAATCGAATCAATCACCATCACATCTTATGATCCTTGACTACTTGGAGTCTAATGAATATTAATATGTCTTACCAAACATTCAGAATCCATTCCTTATTCTTCTTATACTCCATGTCGGTAAACAGCGTGTTCGCCATCTCTTCAGCCAGCCACGTAGCACCGGCATAACCAACAATAGGGTGGCGATACAGTCCAGCACGGTCATAAGTGGGAAATCCTACGCGTACCATGGGGATATTATATTCAATGGAAATAAACCGCCCTTTGGAATGTCCCAGAATAAGATCCAGTTCAAGCCCCCCGTTCTTAATCCGATTTTCCAGTTCCCATAAATCGGCATTGGTAATAATCTCCATGCCGTAATCGACATTCTTCTGAAGCTCCTTAATACGCGGATCATCCGGATAGGTCTTGTTGTCATCACCAAGCAGCAGCAGCATCGGCTTCATTTCCAGATCCAGACAGAATTCCGCCAAACCGATTACAAGATCGGGGTTCCCGTAAATGGCGACTTTCTTTTCGGCGAAAAACATATGCGTCAAATCAGTCAGAGCATCAATGGCAATGCCGCGTTCGCGGACAAGTGACTCAGGAATGGCCTTGCCTGTCAACTTTTTCACGTTCTGCAAAAATGTATCGGTGTTGCGAATACCAATGGGAGTCGGTCCAATGATTGTGGGAATGTCAAATTCATTTTGAAGATATTGAGCCGCTTTTCCGCCTTCATATCTGTTCAGCGCGATTGTACCCAGCGCATTCGCCGTCCCTATCAGATCCTCGATGGTCGTATTGCCATGGGAAACGGAACTGCCATCAGGCATCAAGGGAGAATCAAAGCTTTCAATTTCGAACAGTACCGTCGCATCCACTTGAATTTCCGCCAGGAGATGTTTAAGGGCCGTTACGTCACCCGGATTAACCCAGCCCGTAATTAAATTAAGCTTGCCATTGGGTTCGCTTTTTTTCGCAAAATAACTAACAATATCCTTCACTGCCACATCATAGCCAGTGACCTGGCTGCCCTTAAAACTGGGAGTATGAATAGGAATCAGGTGGACTTCCCTGCCGGGATATTTTTCTTGCAGCAGGCCTTCATTGAGTTTTATAACGGCACCGTCGACATCATCGCCGATAACCTCGGTCGAACAAGTTGTAATAATCGGAATCACTTTTACATGAGGATACCGCATCAAAAGGACATCGACTGCTTCTTCCACGCGATGAACAGCGCCGAACACCGCGCCATCCTCATGCACAGAAGAAGACGCCAGTTCGAAACTCTCTTTAAAATGTTGGGAGAACAGCAAACGAACAAACATGACACAACCCTGTCCGCCATGAACAATTCCAATACACTCTTTGATTCCGATGCTAGCAAACTGCGCGCCCGCAGGCTGGCAGGTAAATATCGGGTTGATAATACCGGCACGTTCCTTTTCTTTCACTTCACAAGACATAACATGGCTCCTTTTTCAATTGGTTTTGCTTAGCGTCCGCAGTCCTGACCAGCTCATAGCTTTACTGTTTAATAGTTTGGGTCCTTAAGCTCAGCATTCAGCGATCCTGTAATGGTTAAATAGTCTATGCGGTCTTTAAGTCCTTGCATGAGCGCCTTAATCTCCATTTTGTCCAGCGCAGCCAGCCACAAATACTGGCTTTGGAAACCTTCTGTCAGGCACTTGGCTTCCGCCCAATAGTACCTGTCAACAGGAGTCTCATGTTCAGCAGGTTCATCGCATAATAACTGCGTAGTTTTAGTCAGTATTCCTTCATTCTGTTTTTCTCTGTCCCAGGCACGAGAATTAAACTGCCACAGACAATTCTTCATAATATAATTCACCAATTGTTCAATCTGGTCTTTCATCATATCCTCCATAGCTAGCATTACCTCCATTACACCGCAGAAAGCTGTCTGGATGATGGGAAATTTGGATAAGTCTTTTCACGCAGCGGGGAAACACTGTCATATTTACCCGTGTATTCTCTCAGCTCCGCTGAAGCAGTAACTTCTTCGCTTAAATTCACATCGGAAATCATTTTCCTTGTGACAAACCCCTTATCTGTAGGTATTTCATCTTTGCTGATATCCAAACCAGAAAGTTGATGAATGGGTGAATAAATAGCATTGTAAATATCACGGGCAAACCGGACCCAGCCTTCAAATCCTTTATAAGGGCCGTTATGATAGGCATGGGCATTGAGATAGGGAACCCGGACTTTTTTACCAACCTCACCCGGACGTTTGCCTGTAAAGATAACATCAGGCTGCAACTTTGCCATAGCTTCCAAGCTTTCAAGCTCATTGGGATCATCAATAGCCAGCGCACCTACTTCGCAACGGGCAATGCCTTTTTCCATATCCCCCTGATGACCGAATTTCGTATACACTGAAACCACTTCGACGCCCATTTCGGCGTGAATGGCATGCGCCCAATGCCAAAGCTTGGAGCCGCCTGGCCACAAACACACCTTTTTTCCTCGTAGTCTTTCCCTGTACCAGTCGAGCTCCGGTTTCCATCTGGCTGTCTCCTCGTCGATAATGGCCTGAGCCCGATCTTCGATGCCAAAAAATAAGCCGATCTTCTTCAGTGACACTGACAGAGCTTCAAAACCACATCCATCGATATCCATTCGCGGAATACCATATCTTTGTCTGAGTTCATTGCAGATATACTCAGCAGAGCGGGCGCATTCCAGTACATTCAGATGAGCGAGATGCATCCCGCGGAGATCATCATAAGATCCGTTACCAGTAAAAGTGGACAAAACCTGAATGCCCATGCGCTTGAAATAATCTACCATAACTTCCTGATCGCCCTGAATGTTATACTCACCCACATAATTGATGACGTAATCACTGGTGATTTTTGGTTCAAATGTTCCGACCTTGTCATTGACCCACGCAATATTGATTTTGTGATGCCCTCCCGACTGACTGGGACCAGCAAACCCAGGGGAATTGCAAACGAAAATATCGACCTCAGGCATTTCCTCCATTACTTCTTCGGCAATCGCATTAATATCATCCCCGATGAGGGCCGAAGCGCAAGTTTGATAAAGTGACATTCGTTTAATATCGGGAAATGCCTTAAATGCTTCAATAATATTTTGCTTGAGCAGCTTTTCGGCACCAAAAATAACATGTTTCTCTTTCATATCTGTGGCGTAAGTATAGTGAAGCTGAAAATTATTGTTATCGCTGATATAGCGCTTGGTCTGCCACGTGTCGTAAGTGCAGCCGATCGGTCCATGGCTCATATGGATAACATCCTTCATAGGTGTACCGATGACATGCTTGGCTCCGCAATAGGCGCAGCCGCGTTCCGATATGGACCCTGGAATAGTATTAAGGTATCCAAGGGGCAGGGCTGACGTCAAATCTTCGCTGGGTTCTTTATCAACAGCGTGCTGTTTCCTTTCAGGAATACACTTACTGCAGTCAAATTCATGATATGGCATAATTTATTCGTTCCTCCTTTAATGAACAGCATGATCCTTCACCTATCGGACGACGGTGTGATTTTCAATCGGAAATACCATATTTAACAACCATCGCTTCTAACTCATCCATCTTAAGCGGTTTCGGAATAACGAAATTCTTATTCTCAATAATTTTGCGAGCCAGTTCACCATATTCTTTCGCCTGATTACAATCCGCATCATATTCAACAACTGTTTTTTTGTTAAATTCCGCTTTTTGAACAATATTATCACGAGGTACAAAATGAATCATTTGAGTACCAATTGCAGCCGTAAATTCTTCCAAAAATTCTTGTTCACGGTCCACTTTGCGACTATTGCAAATGACCCCACCGAGACGCACACCACTTTGTTTGGCATATTTCAACAAGCCCTTGCAAATATTATTTGCTGCATAAATAGCCATCATTTCACCAGAAGCAACGATATACACTTCTTGGGCTTTACCGTCGCGAAGGGGCATGGCGAATCCGCCGCATACAACATCACCGAGTACATCAAAAAATACAAAATTCAAATCATCCGTATAAGCTCCATTTTTCTCCATCATATCAATGGCTGTGATAACACCACGACCTGCACAGCCAACGCCTGGTTCCGGACCGCCGGACTCCACGCAGCGAATTCCACCATACCCTGATTTTACAATTTTCTCAACGGTAATTTTTTCTTCGCCCTCATCGCGGAGCATATCCATTAATGTCTTTTGATTCATTCCGCCCAGAATAAGGCGAGTGGAATCTGCTTTAGGATCACAGCCGTGGATAAATACTTTTTGATCGTAAAAATGTACCATTGCCGCGGCAGTATTTTGTTGAGTAGTGGATTTACCAATTCCGCCTTTTCCATAAATCGCAATTTTTCTTGTCATTTCTGTTTTCCCCTTTGATTGATAGATTTTTTACAGTCGGCGCTACGGCCGTAAATTATTTACAGTGAATAACTTTTTACGTAAAATAACTTTCTTTTTACATCGCATCCAAAAATACATTAAATCATTACGATCATTTAGATCATATAACGGTATCTTTATATCGCATTCATTCTGCCGATCATATGGCCGCGTCGCCTGTTTCACCTGTTCTGACACGAATCGCATCCGAAACCGGCAAGACAAATATTTTGCCGTCACCGACATGATTATCTGTCCGGTTTGCGTTGATAATGGATTCGATAATTTTAGGCACTTCATCATCATGTGCCAAAATATTGAACATACGGCGAGGGAAAAATCGTGTACCATCCAAAAATTGAGTAACCAATTTTTCAGTCTTAGCATCGTTCTCGTTCGTCATGGCCAATAAAGTTTTCCGACGTTCGGCAATAAGCGACAAATCCTGAACCAGCCTACCGCGTCCCATTACTTTAGTGGCGGTAAATCCAGCCACTCCGCTTTCCACCAAAGCCCGCTTTGTATCGCTCACTTTATTCATCCTGACTACGGCAATGATTTCTTTCATAGTCGCTTCCCCCTCACAAACCTGTAGCGCCACTAGAAATAGTGTATACTGCTTCAACCGGACTGATAAAAATCTTTCCATCACCAAAGGCACCGGTATCACCGCTTTTGGCATGTTTAAGAATGACTTTCACAATATTGTCTTTATCGTCAGCCGAAGCTACCATCATAATCAAAGACTTTGGAATTTCATCGTACACAACACCGCCAACTTTAATTCCCATTTGTTTCCCGCGCCCTACGACATCAAGGACAGTAGCAGCGTGAAATCCAGCATTCGACAATCCCGCAAGAAGTTCATCCTTTTTTTCAGGTCGAACAATGGCTTTAACCAATATCATCATAATCTACTCCTTTATTTTTGTTATAAACATAACAGCACCTATCCAATGAGAATCCTGCAATCACCAGCTGGCTAATCCATACATTGAGAGTAACTCACCGTCATTTCGCCTTTTAGAAAACCATCAATTAAGGCTTCTGATTTCTTGATTTCTTTTTCATTTGACAAGGAAATTAAATCCGCTTTACAAACACTGCTTAATTTAGGAGCCATAACCTTGTTAGTTGCAATAACGTCATGTCCGACAGATCCGTAACCATTCATCATATCCGGGCTGCCTACTGGCAAGGCCTCTTCTTCCATAAGACTATTTTCCTCCCTGTTTTTTTCTTGAAAAAAGACAACCAACTTGTTATAATATAAATTGGGTAAATTGAATAGACCTAGTGCCACTGGGAATAAAAATTTGCCTCTACTTCATGGGTATTTGTGGTACCCATGAAGTTTTATCATGTTATGCTTAAACCACTCGATAGAATCACCTCCTTAAAATATCGGCATATGCCAAATTTTTCAGTCCCCGATAAGCCGTAAATGGATAAACTAAATAAACCTAGCGCCACCGGAAGAAAAATATTTTTTCGTTACTAAGCTTGATAGATATTTGTGGTATCTATCAAGCTTTTTTTACTGAATATTTAAAAGAAAATAAAAAAAATCAATTAACCGCACGTACGGCTAATTGATACCCCGTTGTATCTACGTAAATTACTATTTACACACAATATATACCAAAACAACACCATAGTCAATATATTTTTTAAAGATCAGCAATCTACACTTAACTAAAATCAACATAAATCAATAGTAATTTCATTTTAATTAGTTTTAGTTTGTTTTAGTTTGCGGTAGATTGTCAAGTCAAGTGCGACACTTCGTTTAGAAAGACTTCACTAGCAGATTTCCAGCCTAAGCATTATCGTCAATACACGACCCACGGCTTTAGAAATTCGCTCCAGACATTTTCAACCAATCTAAGTCTGGAGCCAGTAAAATCAATGGTTCTACAAACTTATAATTCACATGCAATGTATCTATTCCACTCATTCTATGATGAGTGTTTGAATACTATTTTCTAAAGTACATAGAGGCTACTATGCAGCCCCTATCAATCGTTTCTATATTTTTTTAGTACATAGTCAATAAGTAGTAGTTATATTCAGCTAACAGATTTTGCTAAATTCGCCCTAATTATTAAAGCCAGAACAAAAATAGTTAATGATTACATTACTCTTAAACTCCATTTATTTTAAAGTGTCCTACTCAGTTCAAAAGCATCCCATATTGCATACATAATATTGGAAACTTGCCGTGCATCACCTAATAAATAAACATTATCGACACTGTCTTTAATCTGTTCATATAAGGAATCGTTTGAATTATATCCAACTGCAAGAATAACTGAATCAACCGACAATTCTTCTTCTACACCTTCTTTTGTTATGACGATTTTTTTATCTATTACTTTTAAAACTTTTGTCATAGTGCATACTTCGATATGATTAAATGGCATAAGGTCTTTCAGCATGCTACTATTTGCATGACAAAGAGGAGCCCCGGCATTTAGAATTTCAGGCATACTTTCAATAATCGTAACCTTTTTACCTCGTCGTGAAAGCATTAATGCGAGTTCACAGCCTACTAATCCCCCGCCGATTATAACCGTTTTTTCTCCTGCATCCTTTTTGCCCAGTAATACCTCTTCCGCTGTGTACACAATATTTCGATTACCTAAATCAATTACTTTAGGTACCGATCCTGTTGCAATAATAACAGCATCGGTTTGAACACCCTTTAACATTTCCGGTGTAACTTCTATATTATATTGGATATTAACCTTCAGCGTTTCAAGCTCTTGTTTGTACCAAGCTACTAATGCATGGTCGTCCTCTTTAAAATCAGGCGCTCCACCTGGAATTAAATTGCCGCCAAGTTCTTGGCTTTTTTCAAACAGAGAAACCTCATGCCCTCTCAATGCTAAAACGCGGGCAGCTTCACAACCTGCAATACCGCCGCCAACTACAACTATCCTCTTTTTAGTAGATGCCGACGCAACGAGCATTTCATTTTCCCGCCCACAAGCCGGATTGACGGCACAACTCAAAGAACAATATTCCTGCAACCTACCCATGCAGCCTTCCTGACAAGAAAGGCATGGACGAATTTTTTGTATTTGGTTTTTTGCTATTTTTTCTACTATAAAAGGATCCGCTAAAAGAGGCCGTCCTAAACTGACCATATCGGTCATGCCCATTGCCACCGCGTTGCTTGCTAAGTCTGGGTTATCCATTCGTCCGGCAGTAATAATCGGCTTACTAACGGCGTTTTTGCACATTTCGGCGTATTTCAGATACAAACCTTTATCCTGGTACATTGGAGGATGACTCCAATACCACGCGTCATACGATCCAACGTCTACATCAAAAGCGTCATATCCAGCCTTTTCTAATATTTTTATTGCTTCCATGCCTTCTTCTATATCACGGCCTTTTTCTACAAAAGTCTCACCAGGCAATCCTCCAACTCGTAAATCTTTAATGAAGCTTTTGGGAGAATACCGTAAAATTACCGGGTATTCAGGACCGCAAGTTCTTTTTATTTCCTGTAATATTTCAATTGCAAAACGCAGCCGGTTTTCAAGACTGCCACCATACTCATCCGTTCTGTGATTAAAAAGAGAAATAGCAAACTGATCAATAAGATACCCTTCGTGCACTGCATGAATTTCAATGCCGTCAAAACCGGCCCGTTTAGCAATAGCAGCAGATTCGCCAAATTTCTTTACAATATATTTGATTTCATCAACAGTTAATTCGCGGCAGATTATACTATCCAACCACCGGTGCGGAATAGCAGACGGCGCTACCGGCGGAACATCGCCCAAATTAGTCGGAATTGTCACCCGGCCAAAACCACCCGAAAGCTGGAGAAAAATCTTGGCATGGTAAGCATGGACTCTTTCCGTCATTTCTTTAGATGTTCTGGCAAAATGAACAGGATTATAAGTCGGGCAACACATAGCCGGCATTGGATGAAGTTCCACTTTGTTTTCCACGAAAGTAACCCCTGTAATAATCAATCCAGTTCCACCCTTGGCTCGTTCGGTGTAATACTGGATTCCTCGTTGAGTCCAACCTCCCTGAGCGTCGCAAAGCCCTCCTGGTCCCATGGGAGCCATAGCAAAACGGTTTTTAATTTCACACCGAGCAATTTTCATAGGTTCAAATAAATTCCCATACTTTCTTCCCAATACTATCCCCTCCCCAATTATGTGATAAAAAAATCCCCGAAAGGCGCTTTCAGCACACAATCGTACTTGTGTGCTGAATCGTCATTTTATTAGCTAACTGCATTAAGTCCTGCTCTAAATGCCTTTATATTTACTTCCACTGTCTTTGGTTTTACATTGTTTTTGATAACTTGCTCCCAATTGATATTCGTAAGCTGCATTCCTTTGACCAAAGCTCCAAATAATACAATATTCATAGATTTTATATTTCCTAACTCTTGAGCTAGTTTAGCAGCTTTAACTACCGAAGTATCCGCTTTTTCTTTTAAAATGTCCAAAACCCCTTCAGGATAATCCTGTTTTCCCATTAGAATCGGAGCAGATGGGATTTGATAGTCATTTACAACTACCTTTCCCTTAGGATTTAAGTATTCCAACCATCTTAAAGCCTCCATAGATTCAAAAGCAACAAGAATATCAGCCTGTCCTTTAGAGATAATAGGGGAATATACTTTTTCCCCATATCGCACCTGATTACTTACGCTACCTCCGCGTTGCGCCATACCGTGGACTTCGGACATTTTCACATCAAATCCGGCATTCACCAATCCTGAGGAAAGAATTTTTCCGACAAGAATGGTTCCTTGTCCACCAACACCAACTAATAAAACATTTTTTGTTTGTGCCATTTTATTTCGCCACCTTCGCTATTGCCTTTACAGGGCACACTTGTTGACAAACTCCGCAGCCGATACATTGAGCTGAATCAATTTTAACCTTTTTAATTGGTTTATCAAACCTTAGTGCAGGACAGCCTGTTTTAATACAGGCTTTACATCCAATACACTTATTGAGATCTACGTCACAATTTGTCCTGTAGTCACCAAATTCACTCTTATCTTCTGTCGAATGCTTTTTCAGAACGCATGGCCATCTGGTAATAATAACGGATGGCTCATCAAGAGATAATGCCCAATCTAATGCGTCATTGACTTCTGTTAAGTCATTAGGATTTATTATCCTTATATGTTCAATACCAATGGCTTTGCAAAGTTCAGGTATGTCTACAATTTTGGTTGGTTTTCCTTGTAATGTATAACCTGTCCCAGGATTCTCCTGATGGCCTGTCATACCTGTAATACGGTTATCTAAAATACATGTGACGGTTTTGCTCTGATTGTATGCTATATGCATCAAACTATTGACACCGGTATGGAAAAAGGTTGAATCACCTATCGTAGCAACCACACGGTATTTATCCTGGAACTTAGTAAATGTTTGCTGTGCACCATGCCCGACACTGATGCTAGCTCCCATACATACGCTCATGTCTTTAGCCAACAAAGGCTCGGCACCGCCTAAACCATAGCATCCGATATCGCCGCTTATCATGATATTTTTTCGTTTAGCAAGTGCATAAAAGAAGCCTCTATGCGGACATCCGGCACAAAGTGAAGGCGGTCTATTGGCAACGCTAGAGTCATCGTAAGCAATTAATGAATTTTCTTTATTTAATAATACCTTTGCAATAATATCAGGAGTCAATTCCCCTAATACCGGAATTTTCTCTTTGCCGATACAAGCAATCCCGGCAGCTTTTATTTGCTCTTCCAGATAAGGTTCCAGTTCTTCTATAACATACAAAGTTTTAACTTGAGCTGCAAACTGTTGGATTTTTTCCATAGGCAACGGATAAGTAAAGCCCAGCTTAAGATAAGATGCACTGTTGCCAAATACTTCTCTAGCATACTCATAGGCCACACCGGAGGAAATAATTCCGATAGCTTTATCATTCCACTCAATAAAATTTATATCGGTTTCGTTGGAAAACTGTTCTAAATCTTTAAGCCTTTCTTCCACTTTCCTATGAAGGACACGCGAAACAGCAGGCACTAAATCATATTTTTGCAAATTCTTTACATACGGTTTCTTTTCTATTGGGGTTCTTTCTCCGGCTTCTACCAAACTCTTACTATGGGATACCCGTGTGGTCATACGAAACAAAATGGGTGTATTAAATTTTTCACTAATCTCATACGCCGCTTTTATCATATCCCGGCATTCCTGGCTATTACTAGGCTCTAGCATAGCCAATTTGGCAAACTTAGCATAATAGCGATTATCCTGCTCATTTTGTGACGAATGCATACCAGGGTCATCGGCACTAACTAAAACCAATCCGCCGTTTACACCCGAATAAGAAAAACTGAATAACGGATCTGCCGCGACATTTACACCAACCATCTTCATCGCTGCCAAGGATCTGGCCCCCGCATAACAGGCACCTATAGAACTTTCTAATGCCGTCTTCTCATTTGGTGCCCACTCCGCTGTAATTTCCTCTTTATAAGCAGCGATATTTTCCAGTATTTCAGTACTGGGTGTTCCCGGATAAGCACAAGCGTATGTTACACCTGCTTCATATGCGCCCTGCACAACCGCTTCGTTTCCTGTTAATAATTGTTTCATATTCACTCCCCCGTTCTTATCATTTTCACATCAGTATTTAACGCGGTACCGCCAAACAAGCTAATGCAATAGCGTTTAATTTTTCCTCTGCTGTAGCGGATCGCGATGCCATAACAATAGGATGGGTTGCCCCCACAACAATACCCACATTTTTAGCTTTAGCATAATAAACGAGTGTTTTACCAACAAGATTTCCCGCCTCAATATTGGGCACGACAAAAAGGTCGACTGCGCCAGCAATTTGGCTCTTAATTCCTTTATGTTCCGCAGCTTGTTTACTTGCTGCTACATCCATAGCGATAGGTCCTTCAATAATCCCGGCTGTAAAATGCTCTTTTTCATTTAATGTGACAAGTGTTTGAGCATCCACTGTAGCAGGCATTTTAGAATTAACCATCTCATTTGCCGTCAAGATTGCGACATTAGGATGGTCAATTCCGAGCGCCTTTAGCGCAATTAGAGCATTAATCAATATGTCCTTTTTTTCTTCCAATGTAGGAGCAATATTCATTCCTCCATCAGTATGAAAGGCTAATTTTTGTTCCCCTGGAATTTCGAACACAGCCAGATGACTAAGCAGTCTTCCAGTTCTTAGCCCCACTTCACTATTCAATACGGCCTTTAAAAAAGTGCCGCTGTTTACCATGCCCTTCATTAAAATATCTGCTTTTCCTTCTTTAACAAGTGAAACTGCTATCAATGCGGCCTGACTGTCATCCTCTTCATGAACTAAAGGTGTGTCAAGTGGTAATCCTACTTTCGATAACATTGGCTTTATTAAATCAACATTTCCCACCAAGATGGAACGAATAAGCCCTGCATCCTGTGCTGCCTTGACTGCCGCTAAAACTTCCAAATCTTGTGCAACTGCTACGCTTACAGTTACACTTCCTTTTTGCCTGGCTTTTTCCAGTACTTCCCTAAAATTTTGAAGCATGCCCTACTCGCCTCTCTTTTACTGATATACCAGGGGGAGTTCTTCCCCCCGCAAAACTCTTAAAGCACCATTGGCAAGGGATTCTAATTCCTCTTCCCCGGGAATCACAATAACAGGGCTTATGAATTCGACTCTTCTAGTAATCTCACCGACAATTTTAGCCGAATTAGCAATTCCGCCAGTTAAAATAATACGATCAACATTTCCCTCTAATACAGTAGCTAAAGCACCGATTTCTTTTGCAACCTGATAAGAAAATGCCGCCAGCAGTAAGTCTGCTTTTTTATTACCATCAGCAGCCATCTTCTCTACCTGACGAACATCTTTTGTACCTAAATAAGCATAAACACCGCCGGAAGTAAACAATCTCTCCTTAATTTCATTGAAGGTGTATTTTCCAGAATAACATAGTTTCACTAATTGATTAATTGGCAATCCCCCGCAACGATCAAGTGAAAAGGCACCCTCTTCACGACCATCGCAAATATCAATCATTTTTCCTGTAGAATGAACCGAAAGGGTAACTCCAGTACCTAAATGTGCTACTACTAATCTAAGGTCCTCATATTTTTTTCCCATATCAAGGGCTACTTTACGAGAAACCGCTTTCATGTTAAGCGCATGCGACATACTAATACGTTCAAACTCAGGCGAACCGGATATCTTTGCTACCGGATCCATTTCGTCTACGCACACCGGATCAACAATATATGCCGGCACCTTATAATTCTGAGCCAAATTAAATGCCAGAATAGCTCCTAAATTGGAAGCATGTTCACTTCGTGCGGCCTTTTTAAGATCTTCTATCATTAAATTATTAACCAAATACGTACCACCCGTTAAGGGTTTTAAAAGTCCGCCCCGTCCCACTATAGCATGTATTGTGTCGAGTCCAATTCCTCTGTTGTGTAAGGCGTCTCGAATTAGACCCAATCGATACGGATATTGATCAAAAATAGATTGAAACGATTCAAGCTCTTTATCTTGATGTTCTACTGTCATTTTAAATAAGGACTCTTGATCTTCATATACCGCTAGCTTTGTCGATGTCGCTCCCGGATTAACGGCGAGTACTCTATACATAAATCCCCCTCCCTTCTTCAAATAACTTCCAATAAATTCGAAACCGTGTATCATGCAAGCTTATCAATTAAACAAACTTGCATGTACGGTTTGCTCTAATCCCTTTTTGGTATCTTTTTATCTTCAGGTTAGACTAATTAAGGCAAATAAACGCCTTGCTTCTTCAACATTCCTTGCAAAACCTTCACATCTATGTCCCTTGGCTGTACATTAGAATCCAAAGCTAGTACGGCTGCCGCTCCGGCTGCCTCACCCATTGTTATACAATGAGGAATAAGGTTCGTCCAGTTATTCGCTTCCACATCAGAAGAAAAGCTTCTGCCCGCAACTAACAAGTTATTAATTTTTTTAGGCACCAAGGCCCGATAGGGTATATGTGCCGCAGCTTTTGAAACTGACAAATCAATAGCCGGTACTGCGGAAATAACATCACTATGTTTCTTTAACTGCTTGATATCGTCATACAGAACTTTGTACATACCCTTTACCCTACGGCTGCCACGCGTGCCAACCTGTGGTGCCGTATCATGCAAAAAGCTGTCTTTATTAAACCCGGGTACTTCCTTTTTCAAATACTCAATTACGTCTAAAACAGTTCTTCTAACCTCAAACTCTACTTTAGTCAGATCTTTCACTTTCAAACAGTCTCTATTAGGTATCCAATTGTTTACCCACATAACATCATTCCTCGGCGTCGGAAACGGTAATGATTTAAATCCTGCAATCTCCTGAAGCTTTTCAACATTTTTACCCCATTCTTTTGGGTTTTCTGCCTTGTATTTTGCGAATGTTTCAAAATCTACATTCCCTATCCGATAAACAAGCGCCATCATACCATTTCGGATTGACTTATCGGGATCCAAATCAAAATCCGCCCCTGCTGAAGCAAAAATATCTCCATCACCGGTACAATCAATAACAATTTTTCCCAATATGACTTGTCTTCCCTCTTTACTTTCAAAGACAACTCCCTTAACGGTACCCTCTTCTACCAGCGCCCGGCAGCCCCAGCTGTGCAGATACACATCCACTCCGGCTTCTTCCACCATCTCGTTTAAAACAATCTTTAGCATTTCCGGATCAGCATAAGCTCCATAACAAATTACATTTGCCCAAACTAACGAGAAATAGTTACGCCACGACTCAATCAGTTCTGGGTTGTTACTGCCGACATCCCGCTTATTAGTGCCTATAACACCACCGGGTTTTTTAGCAAGGCGGTCCAGCCATTCCATTACCATTCCAGCCTGTTCAATCTGTGGGCCCGTACTTAGATGCGGAATTAAAACTACTATACCACCGGTAGCCATACCACCCAAGTAGCCATATCTTTCTAATAAGATAACCTTTTTAGCGCCGTTGCGTTTTGCGCTAATCGCTGCGGATACCCCCGCAGGTCCACCGCCTACTACTACTACATCTGCCTCATCCACTACATTAAGATTTTGTGCCGGTTCTAAAATCATTTTTTCTCCTCCTTTAATTTAATTCATATCTCCAAAAATAGATTGCTTTTTGACTTACATACCCCGGTATCTAAATGTTAACATACCCGAGTATGTAAGTCAATATTTTTCTATTTACGCATTTTTAAATGGGAAAAATTTTCAGATCGTGATAAAATAGTAAAATAATAAAGAAAAAGTGAGTGATTCTATGAACCTTCGAGAAATCCAATCCTTGGAAACAGAACAAAAAATCTTCTCCACTGCCTTAGCACTCTTTGATGCAAAAGGGTATGATAATGTAACAATAAACGATATTTGTCATCAAATAGGTCTTACTAAAGGGGCCTTTTATCATCACTTTAATTCAAAATCAGATATTCTAATTATGAAATACAAATTCAATGAAAATTCTTTACTAAAATATTACCATTCAATTTCTGCCGACAAACCTTTACAAAAATTAGAAAAAATTATAAAAAGATTTTTGGATTATCCAAAAATTACTTCGCTTGAAGAAATGAAAAGCTCATTTAAAGTACAAATTGATTCTCATTACCAGGAATTCGTCGGCGGCGACAGCGCTGTTCAGAAAAATATTCTTATAAAAATAATCGAGGAAGGCCAATCAACCGGCGATATTAGAAATGATATGCCAGCTGAACTGTTAGCAGACATCATAATCAGGTATAAATTCGGATTATATATTGAATGGTGTATTAAAGACGGTAATATGGATATCACTACACTAGGCCAAAGAGATTATGATGCCCTAATAAATACGCTACTTATTGCGGATAAGCGAAAACACTCTACCGATATGAAGCTTCTTTGACACCGTTGAAATATCTATAAATTTCCTATACAAAAAAAGACAGCCCCGCAAAAATATGCGAGGCTATTAGTTATGTCTAAATTACATCGGTTTGATTTTTGGCTTTCAAGGCAGCCCTTTCTTAAATGAGAGGCCTACAAATAGCACAAGTTACCATTCTACTATCTGATTAACATTTATGAAACAGTCGCAATCTTCTCCAACTCCGCAGCATTTGAAGTTAATTGTTGCATAACTGCTGAAATCTCTCCCGTAGCCTTTGCCTGTTGCTCACTAAATTCAGCAGTAGTAACAATTGTTCTAACAACTTCCTGTGATTCCTTCTGGATTGTTTGCATGATAGTCTTTATATTCCTAACAGATTCTGAACTATTGATTGCCATCTTACGAATTTCTTCTGCTACAACAGCAAATCCCCGACCAACTTCTCCTGCACGAGCAGCCTCAATAGCCGCATTTAGACCTAACAGATTTGAATTATCAGCTACTTCACTAACAAATTTTAATATCTCATCTGTTTTTTTTACTTCTGAAAGAACGGTTGCCCCGCCCTTGTTTACCTTATTCAAATTATCCGCCAATGAATTGGCATCCCTATCCAACCCTGAAATAGTCGCACAAATTTGCTGAGATGTTGCAGCAATTGACTGAGCAACGCCATGTAACGTATCCTGCAATTTCATTGATGTACCAACACTAATAGCCCCAACTACCTGTCTATCTTCCGAAAAAATTGGATCAGCAATTACTTTAAGTTTTATACCAAACACGTGCTCTGGAATCACTCGTAAAACACGTTGTTTTGTAGCAAGACATTCGACAACTACTCCCCCGGTAAGAATGGTACCTATTTTGAAATTCGAGCCAAATGTCTTAGCTGGAATAAATTGGAGAATTCTTGCTTCCGCATCAGTAACTATGACATTACAATCATTAATATTCAATTTAGCATAGGTTTCCGCTGAAGCAACGATCGATGCCAAATCTGCCATATTCAATCACTTCCTTTCACAAACCTCTCTTCTTACATAATGTCCATAACCGTACACCTATCGCTTTTTACCGATTTCGTCCCGGAATTTTATCCGGCATAGGCAATTCTTTAATACTAAGAGCACAAACAACAGAAATACACACCAAAAGTGCTGCAGTAATAAATACGCTTTGAAGTCCTTGCTGCATGCTTGAGTGAACAATCTCAACTGCTTGTTTGAAAAGTTCGGGACCTTGTGGACCAGTCGCAGCAAAAGAATTTTCCAACGTCTTCATAGCAGCCGCATCAACTAAAATTCTGGGATTATGAAGAGTTGCAAGCTGTGTGGCTGTCAAAGACGACGCCAATACAGGAGTAAGCTTAGCATTGAAAGTGGAAGTGAACGTACTGTTCATGACAGAACCAAGTAAAGAAGGGGCAAGTGCAAATCCTAACGAAGCAAAATAATATAAGGTTCCGGCTGCTTGTCCGGATTCCTCTGGTTTAAGGCCATTAAGCGCAGCGATAGGATTTACTGCCGGCATATACCCCCCAAATATCCATTGAATACACAGAATTGCCGCAAGCAAAAACAAATTAATTCCCGGTTGAAGCTGACTTACGATAAGTAATGCCACTACACTGGAAGCAGGACCCAAAATTAAAAGCCATTTATAATGTTTGGTTTTACTCATTAACCAACCACCGATAATACCGGATACTGCAGGAATTGCAGCCGCCGGCCCTGCTACCACGCCATGCATCGTAGCGCTGAGTCCTAAAACAGCCTGCGTAAATAGGGGAATGTAAATAATTCCGGCCATAAGACCAAATGCCATAAAAGTTGAAACCATTGACGCTGTCATAAAATTCCTGTTTTTCAGTAAACGTGGGGAAACAAGTGCATAAGGGATCTGGCATTCGTGACGATAAAAAACTACAAACATGACAAGTGAAAAACCAATCAGGCCAATATTGACAGGAGTACCCCATTTGTACAATGATCCAGCCCATGAAAAAGCTAATAATAAAGGAACTGATGCCGCCGCTAGAAGCAAAGAGCCTAAATAGTCCATTTTGGCTTTTTTCTCACTACATATATTAGGCACAACAACATAAACCAAAATTAATGCTAAAAGGGCCAAGGGTATTGGCAAAATAAAGCTCCAGCGCCAACCGAATACATCCGTAATCCAACCAGCCAAAACCGGTATAAAGGTACTAGCAATTGCCGTCATTACAACAGTAAATCCACTGTATTTCCCTCTTTTAGCAGGTGCAAATAAGTCGGCAATTATTGCAAAAGTTACTGCCTGTAAACCTCCAGTACCAATACCTACTATTCCTCTTGCTGCAATAAGCACAATAAACGAAGGGCTTGCAGCACATAGGATTAGCCCAACAACAATAATTCCCAACATTGTCAGAAAAATATTTCTGCGCCCGTAAGTATCGGAAAGTTTACCCCATATTGGTGCCATGCAGGTTGCAATTAGCATATTAACAGTAAATACCCAGGAATAAAGATTTATTCCATTAAGTTGCCCAGCAACACGAGGCATAATATTTGTTACAAGTGCCCGGTCAACGTAAAAAATTGAATAACTCAACAGAATACAAGCGAATGCAAATATTGCCCGATGATAACTTATTGTTTCCCAGGGGTCTGCCTTCGTGGCTTCATTCGCCTGCGTCGTAAGATTATCCAATTCCATCACTCTCCCCATTTTCAAAGTTCCTGCAAAGGACTTAGGATCTGCTTGCATCATTATTTAAATTGGTACAAACAGATCCCTTTCCTATCAAGCTTTTAACGGTTGCTTAAATTAATAAAAATATTCCAGTTTCATAAGATAACATTTATCCAACGCATTTCCAATCAAACCACTTGTTACCGCTTTATTTTTAATGTTAATTATTTGATAATCAAAGGAGATTAGAAAGTTTTTTGCTAAAACCTTTTGATAAGCAAAATACCAAGCATTTACATTATCTGTTGCTTTTGTATAAATATTGTAGTTTCCCCAACCGCTACCAGAAATTGCACTAGTATAAGACTGGGATGTCATCATACTAAAACCACCTATTCCTGCAGGCAAAGTACCAGGATCAATGCTGCGATAAGAAACTACCCAAGCGTCAGTACCTGGTTTTTTAACATCTACTATGTTAGCAATAGGATAAAGTAAAAACGTTGGAACCCCATTACTGATCTGCAAATACCATCCTTTAGGATTACTTGGTATTCCTTTTGCCCCCGAAAGCTGGGTACCCATGTACTCGCCAAGCACGAAGAGTTTACCGGTTTTTTTGAGAAATGCCAAATCATACCCATTTGATTGGTTAAATGAACCGGATGCAATATTCATGGCACCTTGATCCGTATAAATGTCGGACCAATAGTACGAAGTTT
This sequence comes from Pelorhabdus rhamnosifermentans, assembly GCF_018835585.1. Lineage (NCBI taxonomy): Bacteria > Bacillati > Bacillota > Negativicutes > Selenomonadales > Sporomusaceae > Pelorhabdus > Pelorhabdus rhamnosifermentans. The sequence goes on along the minus strand of NZ_JAHGVE010000002.1, from coordinate 25,451 downwards.
TAACTGTCAGTGAGTCATCTATCTTAAAGCCCAATTCACCCGAAGTAACCGTATTGGCAGTAGAAATTGCTGTAGTCGATCCATCAGCATTATTTCCTGTCTTTACATTGCCTACATAACCTTTAAAATCAGCGGTACCGATTTTCTTTTTAATCATAACGCCATCACTATTGGTTGGCTTGCCAAACAATCCGGACCCAAAGGCATCCACGGGAGAACGTCCGAATCGAATAGAATCCAAACCCCAATAGTTCTTCATCGTAACATTTGCTACATCCACCGTTAAGGTCTCTTTATTTCCGAATTTTACTGGATTTGTTTCTAGATAAGCATTCCAAGTAATATTCTCATTAATATCCCCGTAGAATTTAAATCGTTGACGAAAATCATATTGATCTGACCCTCTTAAACTCTTATAACCGGGTTGACCCGGATGATCTCCAAAAAAACGGAAGCGGGATTCACCGCCAAACCACACATGGGCCTTTTGCTCTAATGCAGCTACTCTCGGCTCTATTGAGCTAGTGTTAACATTAAGGCTTTTCAATTCATTCGCAAACTCTTTTGACAGTTTTCCAACAATAGCTTTTTGATCATCATCTGCTTTATCCAGTTTTGTCATAATCCTAGCTATGATAATGGCCATTTCGTAACGGGAAACAATCTTATGACCGCCAAAAGTACCGTCGCTATACCCCTCTATTAGACCGGCCTTAGACAAATTTGTAATAGCATTATAGGACCAATGATTGGCAGGTACATCGGAGAAAGGGGCTTCCGCAGCAAATGCAGTTCCCAAAACTCCCAGAACTAGAGCAATGATTAGCAAAAATACCGTTTTTTTCATCTTTCCTTTCCCTTCCCTTCATTTAGACTTCATTTGGCTTTTGCTTTTACATCCAAAATTGCTAACTTTCTCCCCTTTGAAACCAATAAAAAAAAGTAATCAGTCAGTTTCCTTCCCCTCCTCATTTTTAAAATAACATACCGTAGAATTCATAAATCACATAATTATGTAATAATTCTGTATCGTTGCTTTTTATATTAGCATACTCAGGTATGTTAATCAATCTTTTTTTTATTTTTCAGTTTTTTTATTTTAAATAATTTTTTTATTTTTTGATAAAATACAATAAATTTCGTAAATTCAAATAAAAAGAGCAAGTTTGCAGTCCAATATAAAAATAAATTACCATACAGTTAAACTAGGACATTTAGGAGGGTGATATGGTCATGCGATACCCGAAAAAAATTAATTGCTGATAAAATTAATTCTTAAAATAAAATAAAACAAAGGCTTCTCCTTAAAAGTACAGGAGAAGCCTTTAAATTTATAAATTAACACAACAATAACACACTGAATTCCATATAATGCAAAAAAGCAAGGCTTCCAAAACCTTGGAAGCCTTGCTATGACTGATTTCTTTTTCTCTATTTCCTCCAAGTCTTATAAAGGTTTTTCAATCTTTGACTGCAAACTTTCTGGACCAAATTAAGAAAATGCCATCATTCTGTCTAAAATCTTTTATACTAACGCTTTAAATGAAATTCTTTCGAGCAAGTTAAATATGCCAAAATAAGTTTATGAGGATTTGTAGGTAATGAACTTAGTTGAGGTTGGAATAATGTAGCTATAAAAAATTTATTTTGTGGTAATTCAAGTATTCTTGCTTCACCCTTTTCATCTGTACCAACCACTTTAAAACCATTTTCATCTATCAATTTTTGATAATCAGGGTTAATTCCAAAATTGCAATTATAGCGTTCTTCCACTTCTGTTTTATTATAAAACTTAAAAATCATAGAGTTTTTATTGATAAAAATTTTACGTGTTTCTCCAACCAAAGAACATGATAAAGCAGTAATAAATAAATTTGAAGCATCTGGATTATACTCTGCATGTTGTACATTATTTAATTCTAGTTTATTCTGAGCATACTCTATTACTGCATGTTGAAAACCGCCACACGTTCCAATGAAAGGATAGTCCTTTTCCCTTGCAAATCGAATTGCATTTATTGCTCCCTTCATGCTCTTATAAGGACTTCCTGGTGCACACCAAAGTCCATCAAATTTTGTGATGCTTTTATTTGTATCAATTTCTAATGATTCAGTAGGTAGCCATTCTAAATCTATATTAATTCCTAAATAATTCGCACAGTGATTTAATGCTTCGTTTGTCGCCTTATGAGATGGACGTTCCGAATCAAAATCTCCAATTATTCCAATTTTAATAAAATTACTCATTTTCATACCTCCAGTATCTTTTAGCTTATCCGCAATAAAAGGGTATTAGTACCAAAGTACCGCCGCCACTTTCTCTTGATCAGTCAACATAGTCCCACATTTTATGCGAATTTTCCTGTTGTTCTTGCCGAAATACCGTTGATTAGCAAAGCAGCAGTCCTCTTTCTATCCTCAGCCACATGGTTCACGATGCCACTTCTCGCCGTGCGCAACAAATTCCAATATATAATAAAAATAGCAAGACCCCGAAACCTCGGAAGCCTTGCTATGACTGAGTTTTTATTGGTGTGCCTGGCTGGATTCGAACCAGCGACCCACGGCTTAGAAGGCCGTTGCTCTATCCAGCTGAGCTACAAGCACATGCTCTAAACACACAAATGGAGCGGGTGAAGGGAATCGAACCCTCGTGATTAGCTTGGAAGGCTAACGCTCTACCATTGAGCTACACCCGCACGAAATATTTAATTCTTACTAACTAAACTAGTCACTAAATCACATCTTGATCATTTAAAACGAACACTGCATTTCACCGACAAATAATATTATACCTCATAATATTAAAATGTCAACTAGTATTTTATAAAACATTATAAGAAAAAATAGGATCTGGTAAAAAATAAACCCATCACATGACTGTGAAAGGTTTATTCACAATTTTTTATTGGTCGGAGCGGCAGGATTCGAACCTGCGACCCCCTGGTCCCAAGCCAGGTACTCTACCAAACTGAGCCACGCCCCGTTTAACGACTTGTTAATTATAACAAAGTCAGTTGTTCTTGTCAAGATCTTTTTTATTCCTTTTTACATAACAATCTGCATTGTTAACTAGATAAATTGTCCTGACAAAAATAAATTATAGCACAGAGACATATAGCTGTCAAGCTATATGCCTCTATTTTAAGATTTTCTATTAAATTTCAAGTTTTTGATAAGGCTTTTGACCAATTTCATAGAAGTTATTTCCCTGACTATCCACAACAACAATGGCCGGAAAATCTTCTACTGTAAGGGCCGCTAGTGCTTCGGGGCCTAAATCTTCATAAGCTAAGACTTCATACTTTTTTACTGTTTTTGCAACAAGTGCTGCCGCACCGCCAATAGCCGCAAAATAAACAACACCATGTTTTTTCATTGCATCCACAACTGCATCAGACCGATAGCCTTTACCAATCATACCACGCAAACCTTGTTCAATCATTTGCGGTGTATAAGCATCCATACGACCACTTGTAGTCGGGCCAGCCGAACCAATGGGGTGACCGGGCTTTGCTGGTGAAGGGCCTACATAATAAACAATTTGATCCGTAAAATCAACAGGTAGTTTTTCACCGCGTTCAAGTGTTTCAATCATAATCTTATGTGCCGCATCACGCGCGGCTAAAATCGTTCCTGTAATAAGCACACTATCCCCTGCTTTCAGGGACAGTGCTTTTTCTTTCGTTAAGGGTGTAACAATCCGAATGGGTTCAGCCATAATGCCCTCCTTATAATACCACTTCAGCATGCCTTGTAGCATGGCAGCTAATATTGACAGCCACAGGCAATCCAGCAATATGTGTTGGGAAATACTCGACGTTTACTGCCAATGCCGTCGTATCTCCGCCAAGTCCTTGCGGTCCTAAACCAAGCTGATGAATAAGCTCCATGAGTTCTGCTTCCAGCTTAGCATAACGTTCATCGCTGTTATGCCTCGTAATAGGGCGGAACAAGGCCTTCTTGGATAAATAAGCGGCTTTTTCCATAGTACCGCCAATGCCAACGCCAACAACCATGGGCGGACACGGATTGGAACCGGCCTTTTTTACCGTTTCAAGAATGAACTTTTTTACTCCCGCAACACCATCGGCAGGAACAAGCATTTTAAGGGCACTTTTATTTTCACTGCCAAATCCCTTGGGTGACAACATAATTTTCAGCTGATCCCCAGGAACAAGTTCAATATGTATAATGGCAGGCGTATTATCTTGCGTGTTTTTGCGCTCAAACAACGGATCACTTGCAACAGATTTACGCAAATAACCTTCTGTATACCCCTTAGCTACTCCTGCGTTGATGGCATCGACAAAACTACCACCCGTAATATGAACATCCTGGCCTAATTCAACAATAAAAACAGCCATCCCTGTATCCTGACAGATTGGCATTTGTTCATCACGTGCAATGCCTGCATTTTGAATGAGCTTGCCTAATATATCCTTGCCAAGTGATGAACTTTCCTTCTTTTCACTAGCCTTCAGCGCTACCAAAATGTCTTCAGATAAATAATAGTTCGCATCCATCGACATTTTCGCAACAGCTGCTGTAATATCAGCTACATCAACAGTACGCATAAAGCCCCTCCCTTGGAACAATTTATCGTTGTAACCGTTTGGCCGTATTGGCTCTCACAACTTCTGGGTCCACCGAAATTCTTGCTACACCAGTTTCCATAGCGGCCTTCGCAACAGCCGCAGCAACAGCAGGAGCCACACGGGGATCAAAAGCGTCAGGTAAAACATAATCTTCTTTAAGCTCGCTATCAGCAACAAGTCCGGCAATGGCATAAGCTGCAGCCACTTTCATTTCCTCGTTGATTTGGCGTGCACGAACATCCAGAGCACCCCGGAAAACGCCTGGGAAAACAGTAACATTATTTACCTGATTCGGCGCATCGGAACGACCCGTTCCAGCAACAGTAGCTCCAGCTGCTTTGGCATCATCATAGCTAATTTCCGGAATTGGATTAGCCATGGCAATGACGACAGAACCTTTATTCATGGCTCCAATAATTTCTTTGGTAAAAGCATTCGGCGCTGAAACGCCAATAAGTACGTCTGCTCCTTTAGCAACATCAGCTAAAGAACCCTGAACTTTATTCTTGTTCGTTGTTTCTGCCAATCCCTGTTGAATACGGTTGAGACCTTCCATGCCATCATAAAGAGCACCAAAACGATCTACAACAATCATATTTTCTGCACCGGCATTAACAATCAGCCTGGCAATGGCGGAACCCGCTGCCCCTGCACCATTGACAATAATCTTTGCCTTTTTAATATCTTTTTTAACAAAACGCAAGGCTCCAATAAGTGCAGACAAAGCAGCAATGGCCGTCCCATGCTGATCATCATGGAAAACAGGAATATCCATAATCTTTTTCAATTCATCTTCAATGTCATAACACTTTGGTGACGAAATATCTTCTAAATTAATGCCGGAAAAATTCGGCTGTAATAACCTGACTGTTTCAATAAATTTAGCAGGATCTTTTGTATCCAGACAAATAGGCACTGCATCGATATCAGCAAATGTTTTAAACAGCACTGATTTTCCTTCCATAACAGGTAGTGCTGCTTCCGGACCAATATCCCCTAAACCAAGCACGCGAGTACCATCAGAAATGACGGCAACCATATTTCCCCGACAAGTATAAGCAAAAGATAAGTCTTTATTTTCTTTAATGCGGCGACAGGGTTCAGCTACGCCGGGTGTATAGGCAATACTAAGGTCATGGCGGTTCTTAACAGGCACTTTACTAATAACAGCCAACTTCCCCTGGTGATCTTTGTGCAACTGGACAGATTCTTCATTTAAATCCATCATATATCCCCCTCGAATATTATATTGGTAGTTAAAAAATCAACCACTCTCTATTACATTGTAGTAGAAACAGGGACAACTATCAACCCACCGCAAATTATTTTGCTTGATTTTTTTTAATATTCTCGATGATTGGCTGTGCCTCGGTGGATTGCAAAAATTCATACGTCGCTACAGGCACAAAGGGTTCAACAGATTCAATTGATTGTGAACTCAGTAAATCGCGAACTTTCGAAGCGCTAATCACTTCTTCTTGCACGGCTACACGCGGAATAATTTTCACTTTCACACCATACTTCGGCAAAATACGAAGAAGCGCTTCATTATATGCCTGTGTCGTCGGACTATAAGGTTCTTCCCCAAGATAACGCACAGAAGCTCCCAAAACAGATGCAATATGCTGCGCAAAAAGCGTAGCATCTAACTCTGTCTGTGCAATAATTGTATCCATTCCGTGAGTAAAATATCCGGGAAAAGTAGCCTGTGATACCGTATAGGAACCGCTTGGCAGCACTTTTACATTGGCAAGGTGCTTTGTACCTAGTTGCACCAGACGATAGCGAACAGCAAAAGGAAAAGCAGATTGATCTTCACTGACAACAAGGACAACAGCAGCATCATTTTCCCGTGCCGCCTTTTCAATCAATGCCTGATGACCTTTTGTAAACGGATTGCAATTCATAACCAGGACGGCCCTTTGCCCTGATGGCAAAGAAGCCGTTTGATTACGAAGTTCCTGCTGGTAATGAGAAATGGATGGCAAACCTGTTTCAAGCAGTGCCGCATGCTTCACTTGACTCAAAAGCACAAATCCTAACTGAGTAAAAAACTGAACATTCTTCGGCTTCGTAAATAAAAAGGTATGATAGTAACCCCGCTGAGCCGCAACATTCAAGAGATGAGTGACAATTTTTCCTGTCAACCCTTCCCCTTGCAAAGATTCATTAATGGCTATATTACGCAAAACACAACCACTCAATGAACCTGTCGCTACAAGATTATCCTTGTGATATAAGGCAACTGTATAATCCACCTTACTATCATCAAAAGACAAATCAAAGGGAAGTAAAAATGTACGTATTGCTTGAACTTCCTTTGCATGATTTAAATTAACAGTTTGTTCAACAAACTCATCCCACATAAGTTACCCCTCAACTTTACGGACGACATCGATAATCGTACCATCACGATATTCAACAAGAGCCACAATTTTGTCATTTGTTGTGATTTTCTTCGGTATGCCTGCGATTTGTTCGGCTTTGGCTTTTAGTTCTCCAATCTCCTTCACAGGCAAACCCTTGGCAACTAAAATTTCTTTTAAATCCGAACGACATGGATTAACGGCCAGGCCCCGTTCTGTCACTAAAACATCAATCGTTTCACCAGGCGTCGTGACTGTTAGAACCTTGTCCACAATAATGGGCAGACGTCCGCGTACAAGATTAGCCACAATAATTGTAACCTTTGCTCCGGCAGCGGCGTCACTATGCCCGCCTGATCCGCCCATAATTACTCCATCTGATCCTGTGACAACATTCACATTGAAATCTGTATCAATTTCCGTAGCACCTAGAATAACAACATCCAATTTATTGACAGCACAGCCTTTGTTAAAAGAACTGGCATAACCGCCTGCGCTGATTTCGAGGTGATTGGGATTCGTTGCAATGGAGTGAACGGCTTCTAAATCAAATCCTTGTACGTCAATAATTTTCTGGAACAAGCCTTCTTCAAGCATCTTGACCATAAAGCCCGTAATGCCACCTAATGCAAAGCTTCCTTTGACACCTTTATCTTCCATCATTTGCTTAACAAAAGCTGCAGCAGCAAGAGAAGCGCCACCCGCACCCGTCTGAAAAGAAAAACCGTCTTTAATAAAATCCAGCGCTTCAATAACCTTGGCTGCTGATTCAGCAATTTTAAGTGCTACAGGGTCCTTTGTCACTTTCGTTGTACCTGAGACAATGCCTTTGGGATCACCAATACTTTCTATCTTCACGACATAATCAACACGGGTTTGAGAAATGGACACAGGTGACAAGGGATAGGGTTCTAAATGATCCGTAACAGCCACTACGATATCGGCATATTCGCCGTCAGGCATAGCATAGCCTAGTGAACCGCAAGCAGCCGGACCGCAAACACCATTGACATTGCCATATTCATCGGCTGCCGGGGCAGCGACAAAAGCTACATCAATATGCAGCTGCCCACACTCAATGGCCCGTGCCCGCCCGCCATGAGTACGCATAACAACAGGATTGGGAAATAAACCTTCTGAAACGGCACGTGCTACAGGGCCAGACAGATAATTCGTATCTAAATGACTCACAACACCTTGTTTCACATAATCAATCAACGGTTCATGCACAGGAAAAACAGAGCTTAAAGCCACTGTTAAATTTTTCAATCCAAGTTTAGCAGCAACAGCAAGCACTTGATTCACAACACCATCGCCATTGCGCAAATGATGATGAAAGCCGAGTGTCATGCCATCTGTAACAGGAATAGCTTTAAATACGGCTTCTAAACAATCAAACAATTTATTGTCGGAAGGCAAAATCGTTTTTACCTTTGGCGCATAACGCTTCATATCAGGAGGAGTAGCAAAGGCACCTTTGAAGGAGTCAATCTTGCCATAACCTCGGGCACTTTCCGGAACTTCTCTGCCAATACTATTTCTCACCGTACTTCCCTCCTAACAAGTCCCAGTCGCTCTGCTAGTAACAAAATCGTTTCTGCCCGACTAACGATCGGTGCATCAATCATCTTTCCGTTCATGGAAACCACACCAGAACCTTCGGCTTTCGCCTTTTCAATGGCAGCCACTACTCTTGTAGCCCACTCAATATCCGTTGCCGTCGGATTAAAGACCGAATGAATCACATCAATTTGGCGGGGATTGATACTCAATTTACCCTTGAATCCCAGACTTTTGGCAAGTTCCGTATCCGCCATGAGGCCTACTGGATCATTGGCATCCGTAAAAGGTGTATCAATAGATTGAATGCCTGCTGCCGCTGCCGAATTAATCACTTGCATACGAGCGGAATAGATTTCTCCGCCTTCTTTTGTCCGCTTCGATCCCAGTCCGGCTGTATAATCTTCAGCACCTAAGGCAAGTGCCACCAACCTTGGATGCGCCTTAGCTATGGAATAAGCCTCTGCTATGCCTTTCGGTGTTTCCAAGAGAGCAATGATTTTTACACTGTCTGGTATCTTTTCTGACTTTTCAATGAGTTTTACAACAGCTAGCACATCATCCGCGCTTTCCACCTTTGGAATCAAAAGTGCATCAGGCTGACAGGCTACAATAACCGGAATATCTACGGTACCAAACGTATCCAAAGGATTGACGCGAACAATCTTTTCTACGTTTTCATAATCCACTGTTTGAAGTGCTTGTGTGACAAGTAGACGCGCTGCATCTTTTTGAGTCGGTGCAACGGCATCTTCTAAATCAAGGATAACACCATCGGCGCCAAAGACACCGCCGTTTTGTAACATGCCCGGATTATTGCCTGGTAAAAACAGCAAACTTCTGCGTAAAACAATCATATTCCCGCCTCCTGCAAACATACTCCGGCACGCCCCAGAGCAGCTAGAGTTCTGGCACGAACTGTACAGTCAAGAGCACCGCGATCATGCGCTTTTACTACTATATCTGTTACTTTGTGCTGCAAAATCGTTTGATGGATGGTCGCGCGAATTTGCTCACCATATTGAACAAGCACACTACTTGTCAGTTCTATCTCAATTCCAGAGCCCGCAGGTGCTGGCGATAAAGTAATTTGAATATCATTGGATTCTAATGTTCCTGCTTGGGCAATTTGAAGATTGCTCATCTTCCTTCACCTCGCTTAAAATATACGAAACTTAAGATCGAACAGAATAATTTAAGGCTGCAAAGCCATCAAGATCCGTGTCTTGCGGCCCAACTAAGCCGATAATTAAAAAACTTTTTGTCTTGGGATCATAAGTAAGATGATCAACTAAACGGAAATTTTCAATTTCGTCGCTGTTTTTCACATGTGTACGCGGCCCTGAGCAGGCCCATACAGTGGATCCAATTTTAATATGTCCCTCATCTTTGTAACAAACTTTTACTCCATCATCAATCATCTGCTGAACTCTTTTTTCGACAAGTTTCAAATCAGCATCAATATCTAATGGATAATCAAGAACAAAACCATGATGCACATCGCGGTGACTAAAATCTAAAATTGTATTATATTCCTGTTGCAAAACGAGGGCTGTTAAATCCTCTGCTGTGTGAGCCATCTTCCGATACCGTAGGGTATAAGTAACAACATCAAGCAATTCTTGAGGAAAAGGACCAAAAACAGTCGGGCGGACGGCAATAACCTCGCCGCCCACACCAAACAGCACATCTGCATTCGTTTTCAACGCTGGATAAAGCAAATCAAAATGTTCAACAATAACCCGTTTGTCATGTTCCAAAGCCCTTGAAACTGCTTCAGCTAATACATGAAGCTGGGTAAATGCCATTTCAAAGCGAATATCGACATGATAGGTATGACTATTGAAAAATCCCTTATCAATATTTTTTAATAATGGTAACGGCCGAATATTCACACCGTCATCATCATTTGTCAGTTCTAGCCCGGGAAACATCCCCTTCACAAGGGATGATTTTCCAGCACCTGGCCCACCAATGATACCAATCAAGCCGTCTGTCGGCGAAAGATATCTTTCACTCAGCTGTTGTCCTAGGGCAAACAGCCGATTACGGCCGCGTGGTGCAAAATAACTGGCATACATTAAATGGTCGCCAAGCATCAAACTTCTCATGGATATTCCCTCCTGATTTTACTTTTGGCGAGCTTTACGCACAGCCAAAATCCGTTGCATTTCATTATAAACAATCATCAACCCTTCATCAACACCCATGCCCGGTTTGGCTAACATCTGCGTGGGCTGTGTCGCCATTGCGACATGGACGCAGACTTGAGCACTACGATCTGTTTCATTACAAGTACCGCCTTGATAAGCTCCCACACCTTTTTTCTTGCAATAAAGAACTGCTTCAATAATATTATTAATACCGCCAAGATCAGGCGTCTTAATTTGCAGCATATCCCCTGCTTTTCTATCAGCAAAATCTTTAATGTCATCATACGTGTTGCACCATTCATCAGCAACAACTTCAACCTGTATTTTTTGTTCATGAAGTTTGGCAGTAAGTTCCGTAAGGGCCTTCATTTGCGCTTCTCTTTCTTCTACATCCATCGGTCCTTCAATACGAAGCTTAAGAGGAGCTGCGGCTTGTTCTAACTTTTTGAAATATTCTACCATCCGGTCAATATTTCCTTTAAAGGCCAAACCAATGGTACCATAAACATCAATATGGAGAACAGGTTGATAGTTTTCACTTGTACGCAATTTCAATACACGATTTTTCAGCCATGTTACATATTCTAGCAATAATTCACCATGTTCGCCCAATTTTGCTTTTACATTATTAATTAAAGCATGAGGCAAAACCTGAGCCTGCTTAATAATCATTTTATCGGCGTTATCATAGCGGTCATCACCAGACTGAGTAAAAATCGGAATTTCCTTATCGCTCACATTCGTGCCGTATTCATGAGCAATCACTTCACACATCATTTGATGTTTGGCTTTGGCAACAGCATCAAGTAGAGCCTGCGTAATACCATAGCGCAGCGCCGTATGAATACGTTTTCCTGTATTTTTGTCAACTAAATGATCCATTTCTTCGGCAAGTTCTTTAAATGAATTCAGTTCACGGCCAACAAGAAGCGGCTTCATTTGCTGCTCAATAACGGGAATAAAATCATCCGCTAAAAATACTGCATCACGCCCGCCTGCACCGCTATACTGCACAGCAGCACAATCGCCATAGGCAATTTGACCATCTTCAAGCAAAATCGTCACAGACACCGCTTCGCCAGCCTGACGAATAGCTTTAAATCCTGGTGTAATGGGATCGCCAACATAAGTGAATCCATCATGACCGGCATTATTTTTAATTGCACGCTGATCATCAAAATAAAAACCTGTTAAACTTTTTGAACAAACAACATCGATAATTTTCATCTGTTACATCTCCTTAATTTCAAGGGATGTTTCCTGCTTATCATCGCAGGAAACTCACCCACTATCGTCCTATTTCTCATTCACGTAAATTATAATCAGCGTGGTCTACCAACAAGGCGGCCACTGGAAATCGCGTAAATATCATCAATAACCATTTGGAAGCTCGGTGTACGATCTTCGAACTTACCGCGTTCCTCCATTTTGTCGCGATGGAAAGCAATTAATTCAGGCGTAAAGGGGAGATTTCCCACATCGAATAGTCGCACGGCTCCTTTGTTATCTCGCGCAGGCAAAATTTTGTTAAGATTATACCTGCTAGGAGCAAAAGGTACATCAATCACGCCTGCTGCAAAAGCACGAACAGCACCAATCGCATAATCACCCTGACCTAATTCAAATACCTTGTCTAAAATACAACGTGTTTCAGCCTTGATAATATCAATTTCAGCAGCAACTTCTGCTGTAATCGGAAATACTTGATCACGCAGCATATTCACAACCTGTTTTGTTGTTCTCAGTCCTTGGGCATTGGCTTCCTTCGTCGGAATACCCAGTGCTTCATGCGGCGTCTTGACAATAACTTTCGTCGCCCCAGAAAGTACAGCAGCAGCAGCACCCCAGGAAATAACGCCAAAGGCTTTGGCTTCATCTTGTGGGAATCCGCCCATCCATTGATGAAAGACAGTCGTTAAAACACAATCATTATAACCATGTTTATTGAAATATTCGTCAGCAAGCTGTTCCAAAGCTTTAATTGCAGCAACGTCCTGGATCAAATTCCCGCATTGTCCATAACCCAGTGTCAAGTTCTTAACGCCTTGTTCAGCAGCTAGTATGCCTTCAATAATGGCAACAGCATGGGAGACACTTGGCGGAACAAGTGTTCCTGTTAGCGGTCCAAAAGGCTCACGATTAATTTCAACGCCTTGTTCCGCATACAGTCCAACAAGACGGTCGGCATACTGCCAATCCAAAATGGTCTGCTCTAAAGATACACTTTTAGCATAAGGAATATTATAAGAAATTCCGCCGCCTTCATAGGACGTAAATCCACCAGCCAGACAAATTTCAGTAAGTAGTCTGGCATCAGGCGTACCATGACGTACTTGAAGAGGTGCATCCACACTTTCCACAAGTTTGCGTACCCCTACAACGCCATGGTTGACAGCAGGAAATCCATTCAACAGGGAACGTCCTGCCCGCTTACTTTCCTCAATACCATTTTGGGCTTCCTTATATTGATTTTGACGCGTATAACTGTCAATTGTCGTAGGAAGTAAATCTGCCAGACCTTCATCTTTCAGGAAATTGAGCAGTTGAATATGTTCATCAAGCAAAGCAACACCAGCCCGTGGTTGGGTCAGAGTGACCCCATTCTTTTTAGCTTTGACCATTTGCTTTGCAAATTGACGTTTTATAGGAATAGCGTGATGATATTTGACAGCCTCTTCAAAATCCACTTCACTCCCTGTAACCCATTGCTTCAGAACTTCCTCACGCATGGTAAAGAATTCATCACGCGACCACTTTTTATTTTTTAATTCCACTATGCTTCCCTCCAAGTGTTTTAGTCAGATATTTTTTCATCATGCGAACAGCCATATCGGGATATTCTTCAGCAAGCAGCCCCATGGCCGACAAAATGTATTGGCCATCTACATAGTAATCAGGAGCTTGCGGCTTTAAGATATAAGGTGCCTTTTTGTCAAATAAAATACCTTCCATTACTTGTTCCGGCTGAGTATGATTGACAATAACGCCGCCTGTGCCAATTACAGTAGTGACATTCATTAAATCCTTGCCAGTCTGTACATAAGCCGATCCACAAGGTGAGTAAAACGTTTCGATTTGCCCCACATGTCTGCCAGCAGCCAAAGCTGTACAAGCTTTTCCCATGGCTGTTTCAATTTGTTGCTCCTGAACTGTTTGCGGTAAATAATCCTTATCGCTATCAATTTTTTCTACATAACGGATAATGTCCTCTTCTGACTGCCCTGCATAACCAGCTATTTTCTTGGCCCCAGCCGCTTTTAACAAAGCCGTAGCACTGTAACGCATACCAAGATCGCCTTCTACTGTACGTTTGGCAAAGGGTTCTTCCAACCCTTTAAGCTGTACTGTACTTTTTGTAGGCTCACCTTTAGCGATAGAATAGACATCTGTTGTAGCCCCGCCGATATCGAGAACCATGATATCGCCCAAACCGGGTTCATTTTCTGTACCCATCCCTAAAATTTCCGCTGCCTTTAGTACGGCAGCCGGAGTCGGCATAACAAGTTTATTCACCATCCGATTGGCTTTATCCAGTCCTTTGGCCTTGACGATCCGATCAAAAAAGATCCGTCGGATGACCTGGCGAGCCGGATCGATATTCAACTTATCTAGCTTCGGCATCACATTTTCCGTGTGAACAATATCAGATAAAGTTTGCTTTAAAAGTTGGACGACTTCCGGTGCCACTGATTTATTGCCAGCAACAACAACAGGTACATTTTTCTGCAGTTTCGTCAACATACTAGCATTACGGAGAATCACCTGCCGATTACCGCCATCTGTACCACCCGCTAACAAGATAATGTCAGGTTCCAACGCATTAATTTCACTTAGCTCATAATCGCTCAATTCATGACAGAAAACGCCTAATACTTTTGCCCCGGCCCCCAGTGCGGCCCGTTTCGCCGCTTCAGCAGTCAGCTCAGGAACTAAGCCAATGGCAACCATTTTGAGACCGCCAGCCGCACTTGAACAACCGAGTACTTTTGAGAACTCCAGTTTTCCCGTCCTTGTATAAAGATCATCAAGCGCGCGTTGTAACCCTTCTGTAATATCTGTTTCCACCGTTGTAAAACCCTTGGCTGTGCCAATAACCGCTTCTCGCGCAAGATCAACAGCTGTAATTTTTGTGTAAGTACTGCCAAAATCGATGAGCAACACGTTCAACTTACTCGTCTCCTTTATGCAAAATCCGTTTTCAAATCAGCAATAATGGCTTCAGGCAGTGTGCTCGGCTGATAAATTCGATTATATCCCATAGCCAAAAACTTTTTCTCCACACCGGAAAAATCAGTCTTCCCCACAACAAGATTGCCGCCAACATAAAGTAAAATATTCCCGATTCCACTTTCTTCACAACGTTCACGAAGTCCCCGACAATCAATTTCGCCGTGGCCATACAGAGAAGCAACTAAAATGGCTTGAGCATTTGTTTCAATTGCTGCATTGACAAACTCCTCCTGGCTAACAAGTACGCCAAGATTGACTACTTCATATCCCGCTTCAGTCAAAGCATAATCAATAATCTTATTACCAACAGCATGGCAATCGGCGCCAATAACGCCTAATACAACTTTGATTTTTTCCTTTTGCATACTACTACCTCACTTTTTTCTTAATTAGTCATTATATAAATAAATGAATTACCTTGGTTGACTTACTAAGCGCGCCTTTAACTGATGTAAAGAACCTTGATCAATTTCGTAATAAAACGGAATGATTTGCTGTCCAGCAGTAGTAAACGCAGCCAGTCGCATTTGTTCTTCTTCGGCAATAATCAGCACATCTTGTTTTGGGCAAAATTCTTTCAGCGCCTGATCGGTAAAATTAAGTGCCACAGAAACATCAATACCGCCAATAGTGACGGTACGCAACAGTTCTTGTACAGACTTCGCAAATCCCGAACTGTTAGCCACAATACCTACACTTGATTTAGCCGGGATACGAGCCAACTTCAATGTCGCCTCAAATTTCGGGGTCACAGCAAGCGTAATCAGCTTATCTGTCGTCCCCATGATCCGATGAACTTCTGCTTGATGCGCCACAGTCGTTACAACATAATCGCAAGAATCGAGCAGTTCATGCCGCGTTGTACCATCTGCCAAATCTGAAATAAGTACCCCTTCAAGCACAGCGGTTGTGATTTGACTAATCTGCTGAAGAAAGCGTGTGAGATATTCTTGTGTAGCATCTACAACAGCAACACGAAGTGTTCCAATAGCCGCCTCTTTTTCATGCGCCCTGACATTGGCAATAGCAACAAATTGATCTACAGTAAACCCCAGTTCTACAGCTTTTTCCAAAGCGTTATCCATGACACGAATCATTCTTTCCAAACGACTGCCTGGAAGTTGTTCTTCAAGATACTCATCTGTCTGTTCTTTCACAAAAGTACCGCGGCCCTGACGTGCCTCCAAAACCCCTTCAAGTAAAAGTTCTTTGTAAGCCGCGCTTACTGTGTTACGACTAATATTCAGTGTTTTAGCAAAATCTCGTTCCGTAGGCAACTTATCACCAGGCCGGAAATCTCCCGATTTTAATTTGTCCAAAATATAATTTTTTACTTGTAGATAAATAGGCACACCCAGACGCTGAACAATCATATCACCACTCCCAAAGACTAATAAATTGGATTAATCCATTAGTCCAATTTATTAGTATACTTTAATTATTATACAATTTGTACAATTTGTCAATGACTATTTCTTAATCTATATCTTTTTGTTCATTTTCTGTAAAAAAAACACACAAAAGCCGTTATTTCCTGTTTAGGATAATAACGGCTTTTGTGTTAGCCAAGAAACTGAAGTAAGCTACTACGCTACAGGTGTACCCGCCTCAGCTGTTGGCTGTTGAGAAACTTCTAAAGTATAGGCCGGCCCCACGTCTGGAACACTTGACGCAGTCACAACATCTTGATTATTGCTAGTCCCAGAAGACGCACTGGCCTGTACTTGTTGAATGGTACCTTGAATTGTTTGCAACTGTTGTTGAAGTTGCTGAATCTGCTGACTGTTTGCTGTAGCATCAGCTGTTTGAAGCTGGACAATTTGCGACGAAACGGTTTGTTTCTGTTGCTGTAAAACGGTAAGCTCCTTAGAATTGACAATAACCTTCTTAACTGTCGTATCATCCTTGTCTTTCGACGCCTTACTAAGCTCTTTTTGCTCTTTACTCGTCGTGTCAGACAAATATTGGTTTGCTACACCTTCTTGCTTCCCCATGCCCTTTAACTGTTCTTGTTTTTTTACTATAGATTGTCCCCGTCCCGCGTCTAATTGCATTTCTATTTTCAAGATACCTTCCGAATTATGAAAATTTGTTTGCACATTTCGAAGCATTTGTGCCTGTGAGTGAAAAGCATTTGCCATAAGCAAATCAGACATTAAACCACTCATTTTTCTCACCTCCCGATTATATTATCGAATAAATTTCCTTCAAAATTAAGTCACATGGAAATAAAAGTAAAAATATATTTTTATACCTAAACAAAAGCCATAGTCCAGGATAACATCCTAAACTACAGCTTTTGTCAAAGGAAATAGCTAAGAACATGGCTATTGTGTTCACACACAGTTAATGACTTTTCCGGTTCTGGAAATTCACACATACTTTATCAATAAAAAGATAGACAATCGGAATAATCATGAGCGTTAAAAGCGTCGAAGTAATCAGACCGCCGACAAGCACAACGCCCATAGACTGCCTAAGTTCGGCACCAGAACCAATCCCAAGAGCTACAGGCAGCATACCAAAAATCATGGCAGCTGTCGTCATGAGTATCGGGCGAAGCCGTACACTTCCAGCTTCAAGCAAAGCCTCAGTCACTGTCATTCCTTTAGCCCGCAATTGGTTGGTGTAATCAATAAGCAGGATGGCATTTTTAGTTACCAGCCCCATTAACATGATAACACCAATCAGCGACATAATATTTAACGTCTGACCGGCAACCATTAAGCCAATAACGGCCCCAGTAATCGCAAATGGCAATGACAGCATAATTGTAAGCGGATGAACAAAGCTTTCAAATTCCGCCGCAAGTACCATATAGATCAGAACAATGGCCAGTACCAAAGCAGAACCAATTTCTTTAAAGGAATCTTGCATGGTCTGGGCTTGTCCTACAAATTTGTAAGAATAACCGGTTGGTAAATTCATTCCTGCCACCAAAGCTTGCACCTTGCTGATAATCTCTCCGGAAGAAACGCCGACAGCATTAGAATATACAATCACTTCCCGTTGGCGGCCTTCCCTGTCGATCTCGGCCGGGCCTGATGACAGTTTGACCTCAGCCACATCGCCTAAACGCACAAAAGTGCCCGTTTTTGTAGCGACAAGTAAGTTAGCCACATCGTCGACACTTGTCCGACTCTGCGCTTCTAATTGCAAACGAATATTATAGTCGTTATCACCCACATTGTACATATTGCGTGTTGTACCACCAAGAAAAGCCATTTGTACTGTTGACGCAGCCGTCGCTGCATCGAGTCCAGCATCGCTCATTCGGGCCGAATCAAGCGTAACTTGGACTTCCGGAGAAGCCTGCTCACTAGAAATGTCCACATCCGCTGTACCAGGCATTTGTTTTATTTTTTCCGCAATATCCTGAGCGGTTTTTATCAAGACATTAAGGTCCGGACCGCGAAGTCCAAGCTGAACTGGACGAGAATCTCCTTTACCAACGCCTTGATTGCTCTGTACTGTAATTTTCAGCCCACCAACATTACGAAAACTTGCACGAAGTGCATCCATTATCTGATTTAATGAACGCGAACGCTGGCTGACATCTGTCAGTTTCACACCAATTGTTGCCTTATTAGCCTGACTACCTGAGCCAATATTAACAAAAGAAGTGTCCCGTTCCGGGATCGCCAGGACCTGCTGTTCAATAGGTTTGACCAATTGATCCATTTTTTCAAGTGAGGTGCCCGATGGAGCCGTCATCACGACGTTGAATTCACCAGAATCATATGTCGGCTGAAACTCAGTACCGATAAAAGGAAGCAGCAAGCCATTTAACATTAAAGATAGAACGGCCATGGTAATCATTTTTTTCGGATGGCTTAACGCCCAGCTTAATAATGAGATATAGTTTTTTTGGATATTCAAAAATCCCTGTTCCCATTTATCAAGCCCCTTTTGCAGCACTAAACGAATCCCTTTCAGCTGTTTGGGTTCATTTTCCTGTACCTTCAGCCAGTACGCGGAAAGTGTCGGTGTCAAGGTAAAAGCCACGAACAGTGAAAAAGCCACAGCAAATGCCACCGTAAGTCCTAATTGCTTAAAGTACTGGCCGATAATCTCACCCATATTACCAACAGGTACAAACACCGCTAAGAGCGACATGGTTGTAGCCATGACCGCCAGAGCAATCTCAGAAGTACCATCCCGGGCGGCATCCATAGCTGATTTCCCCTGTTGTATATGCCGGTAAATATTCTCGATGATAACAATGGCATCATCGATTAGGATACCCACAGATAAACTTAAACCCATGAGCGACATATTGTTTAGCGTAAAATGCATCACTTTCATTAAAAAGAAAGTAGAAATAACGGAAGTTGGAATGGCAATGGCAGCAATCATCGTCGCGCGCGTGTTTTGTAGAAATAGGAAGGTAATGATGATCGCTAGTAGCCCGCCGAAAATCAGCGAGGTCATAACGTCATCCACACTGCTGCGAATATAAGTGGAACTGTCACGAGTTGTTGACAATTTCACATCAGGCGGCAATAAGGGTTTAATATCTTCCACGGCCTTCTTAACCCGGTCAGCTACATCCACGGTATTTGTGCCAGATTGCTTCTGTACGGAAAGCATCACACTCGGAGCACCGTTAGTCCGAGCAATAACCGTTTGCTCCGCCCAAGTATCCTGTACATTAGCCACATCACCCAATTTAACTAAATGACCATCTACATTAGCAACAATAACATTTTTAATATCATTTATACTCTTGTATTTTCCAATGGTACGAACAGTAAGATCCATACCTTGATCAGTAACATGTCCACCAGGAGAATTCAAATTCTGACTGTTAATGGCATCTAATATTTGAGCCATTGACAACTTATCCGCTGCAAGGCGCTTACTATCTATCTGTACTTGAATTTCCCGGTCAGAAGCGCCGGAAACAGAAACAGCGCCAACTCCATCCAGACGCTGTAACGCGTCTTGCACTACGTCCGTGGCTAATTTTCGAATTTCGCCTGGACTGCGAGTATCCGAAGATAAACTGAAATAGATAATCGGTGCCGCGTTAGCATCAAAGCGCTGTACAACAGGTTCATCAATGCCATCAGGCAAACGTTTGCGTACGGCAGCTACTTTTTCACGCACTTCATTGGCAGCCAGTTTGGCATCTGTACCAAAAACAAACTCAATCGTTGTCTGAGATACGCCTTCTCGAGTCACTGAAGATAAATTTTTGATACCTGAAACTGAACTTACGGCATCTTCAATGGGCTTAGTAACCAAACTTTCCATTTCTTCCGGTGAAGTACCCGTGTATGTGACATTGACGCTAACAAGTGGAAAGTCGACATCCGGATTTAAGTCGATCCCCAAAGATGGGTAGGACTGCAAACCAAAAACGACTAGCAGCAGCACAAGCATAACCGTAAAAATCGGACGCTTAATAAACGTAGCAATAGCTCCCATTAATTAGCACCATCCTTAGTCGGCTCGACCACTACTCCATCCTTGATTTTATTCTGTCCGGCTACTACAATTGTATCGTCTTCTGTGAGTCCATCAAGAACTTCAGCCCATCCATTGCCAACATAGCCCAACGTAAGAACCTTTTGCTGCACTTTGTTATCTGAACCAACAACAAATACCGTTTTTTGGTCGTCACGCATAACAAGTGCACTTGCCGGAATAGCTAGTGCCGCTTGATGAATTTGAGTCGGGATTTCCACCTTCGCAAACATACCGGATTTGAGTACACCATTCGTATTTGGTATCGTGACTTCAGCAGTAAATGTTCTCGATGGCAGAGCAGCCGCAGGTGAAATCCGACTTACAGTACCATCAAATAGCTGACCATTTAGCGCATCGACTTTTACTTTAACCGGCGCTCCCACTGACAAACTTGATACCTGAGCTTCGCCAACTGTTGCCTTAGCCAACAAACTGGATACATCAGATAGCGTTACAATGGCTGAACCGGCGTGGGTATAAGTACCAGCCTGCACATAGCGTTTCGTTATCACACCATCGCGTGGAGCCACAACGGCGCCTGCATTAAGTTTTTCTTGAACAAGATTGAGTGCTCCCTGCGCCGCCTGCACTTGGCCTTGAGCCAGTGAGCGCTTCGTACGAGCACTATCCATCATTTGAGCCGAAACAGCTCCTGCGGCCGCAAGTGTGCCATAACGCTGATAATCGGAATCAGCCTGTTCTAAAGATGATTCCGCCGCAACCAAATTACCCTGCGCTTGAATGACCTGAGCATTGAGTTCACTTGTATCAAGTGAAGCAAGCACACTACCTGCTTTAACAATATCTCCTTCATTTACCGGAAGGTCATTGATACGCCCGTCCACCTTAGCTGATACATCAGCTGTCCAAGCGGGTTCCAGACTTGCGGAGAACTCCATCTGTGGTGCAATATCATGGCGACTTACGTTCGAAACCTCTACTGCCACACTTTTCACTTGAGCCGCACCACGGCTTTTATTCCCTGCTATATTAGCATAAACTCGATAGCTAATAATCCCTGTCAACAAAAGTACTATGGCGAGTACAAGCGACAGGCTTTTCTTGTTTTTTAATATCACCGTAACTCATCCCCTCTAGTGACTAATCAGTCAGCAAAAGTATATCATTTTATCGTATAAATTGATATACTTTTGCTGGCTTTTATGTTTACCAAAATAAAACAAGACCACCTACAGCAGCGCAGGTGGCCTTGTTTTATTCATAGCAAAGATTCCTTATATTACAAAAGCCCGACGAGCAACTCGTCAGGCTAACGCAATTTATAATCAATTACAACAGCATTCAAATGTTGGAGAACTCCTCAAATAATTATTTTAAGGTTAAACCATAAATTTTTCAACAGATGCTTTTAATTCCACAGCCATATTGGCCAAAGTTTGGCTTGCAGAAGCAATTTCTTCCATAGATGCTGATTGTTCCTGAGTAGCAGCTGAAACAGTTTCGGTTTCACCTGCATTTTCTTTGCTGATTTTTTCTACCTCCTTCATAGATGTTACAAGCACGTTGCTATTTTCAACCATTTGATTTATAGAACTGGAAATATCGTTAATTTGTTGGGACAGCTGCACAATAGAGTTGACAATCTTCCTGAAAGTTTCACCTGTGGAATTAACTACAGTAATACCCGTTATAACACCTTCGGCACCATCCTGAGTAGCTGCAATCGCGTGATCCATATTGAATTGATTTCTTTGAATCAGTGTCCCAATTTGTTGCGTCGCTTGATTAGACTGTTCCGCCAATTTTCTTACTTCTTCCGCTACTACGGCAAAACCACGGCCGTGTTCCCCGGCACGAGCTGCTTCAATTGCCGCATTAAGTGCCAAGAGATTGGTCTGTCCGGCAATTTGCTAAATAAGATTTACAATTTCAGTAATTTCCTGCGAACCTTTTGCCAAGTCATTAATGGCAGTTTCCACCGCCTGCGAACCTTGACCAATTTGCTGCATTTGCGCAACTGCATGTTCTACGGATTTACGGCCTTCTTCCGCCTGTCGCGAGGCACTTTGGGCAATCTCAGATACTTGATGAGCGGCAAACGACACCTGTTCGGTACTATCTGACATTCGTTCAGCAATCACTGCAATTTTAGCTGCTGAACTTGCAGTAGCTGCTGTACCATTTGCAATTTGTGTAATAGAACACGCTACCTGGCTAGAAGCTTCAGCCGACTGCTGGGCACCTGCAGTCAATTCCTCACTTGAAGCACTAACATTTTCGGACTGAGCTTGTACTTGCCGGACCAAATTCCGCAAGTTTACTCTCATATCACAAAACCCTTTAGCAAGCTGGCCTATTTCATCGTCAGAATGTATCTCTGCCGCTTGGTCGCGCAAATCACCATTAGCCAGCAGTATACATTCATCGCGAATAAGCTGTATTGGTTTGGCAAAACTTTTACTAATATATGCAATAAATACTACGGCAATAATAATAAACAGTAAGGATATAATGATCATCGTCTTGGCCAACTTGCCTGTTTCGGCAGTTACTTCAGTTTCCGGAGCTGAAACCACGGCAATCCATTGCTGACCGCCCGGCAACTCAATTGGGGCCAAAACGCCAACATGTTTTACACCATCAAAATTTTTATATTGCCCAATAACTTGTTTCCCACCCTTAGCTTGTTCAAACAGCTTGCTAAAATTCTCATCGACCTCAGTAAGTTTTGTGTTTAATTCAGCATCAATTTTCTTTTGCGAAATATTCAGCTTGCCGTTTAATTCTGGCTGTTTAGGATTAGCCAACACGATACCGGAATTATGAATTATAGAGGCAAAACCACTTTCCATAAACTTACTATCATTAATCAAGCTGGTTACACGGTCTAAAGAAACATTCCCAGTAATAATACCCGTCAGTTGGCCATTGTCCAATACAGGCACAGCAATAATAATCCCCAGCTTGTTAGTACCCCTTGTCAGCCCAGGATTAGATATGTATATCTTTTTGGTACTGACCACTTCTTTTACATATTCACGATCTGAAACATTAGTGGTAGAACCGTCAAACCGTACACCTGTCCCGCTGGGCTTTAAGCAGTTTATATTGTCAAAAGCACCTGTCTGTTTATGAGTTTCAGCTAACAGCTTAACAATTTGCGGAACATCTGAATTACTGCGAATAATCCCATTGTTAGCCAAAGCTTCAAGTTCGATAACCCGTTCATTAATAATTCCACGAATTTGATGAGAGTAATCCGAATTGATGGCTATAGCTGCTTTATTAACATTTTTAGTTAGTGCTGCTGTGGAAAAATAATAACTGACACCTGACAATATGGCAAAAAACAGTATGAAAAAAGGTAGCAACAAAACCAGCAACCGAGTACGAACGCTAGTAATCTTCATAAACGCAACCCAACTTTCATAATATTTTCACAAGAATCTATAATTAAGAACATTTTCATGTAAATTGACACCCATGATTCTTTAGTACATTCTAATTTTCTCTTTCCCATATTATTAGTATCCATTAAACAATAAATAAGATAAAAAAAGGCTGTATTTTCTATAAGTGCAAAGTCTCTTAGACAACGCTCAGAAAAAGTACAGCCCTTTGAATAACTATGTCCACAAAAAATTATTGTAAGATTTCTAGAGTTCAAATGCCTAGCCCAATTCAATTACTTTTTAGAGCAAACCTTTGGCCTCAAAATATTTTAGCGCCACTTCAGGAAACAGTCCATAAGACAAAACATCTTCCATCGGTGCATTCTGATAGCCCTTTTCAGCCAGTTCCCTCCGGAAGTTTTCCAGCTGCGGTGCGATATCATCGGCCGGACGATGGTCAATCAAGGGTTCTCCCCCTGTTAACACTGACAGTAGCTCCGGATCAACCGGCGCCGGGGTCCGTCCGTATTTTCCTCGGGCCAAGTCCCGTACCTCTTTCGGAACCATCTTATAGCGGCCTAAAAGTACATTAAACGCAGCCATGGAACCCACTATCTGGCTCGTCGGTGTCACGAGCGGCGGATAACCCAGCTCAGCACGTACTTTTGGCATTTCTTTTATCAGTTCTGGGAATTTATCGGCCATTCCCTGTTCTTTCATCTGATTCATCAGGTTCGACAACATTCCGCCTGGAATCTGGAAGGACAGCACTTTCGTATCTATGTCGATATTGGGATTCAAATGGAATTCTTCCATAATATCCTTTTTGACTTGCCTGAAATAATCAGCTATCGGATAAAGCTGCTCTTTCTTGATTTTGCATTCTCTTGCCTGGCCTTCCATGGCGGCAATCATCGCCTCTGTTGCAGGCTGAGAGGAAGCCATGGAGAAAGGCGATAACGCGCAATCAATAATATCTACGCCTGCCTCTATTGCTTTTAAATACATCATGGATGCCATACCACTTGTATAATGGGTATGAATAGCTAGCGGCACGGATATCTGTTCTTTCATGATTTTCACGAGTTCACTTGCTTCGTAAGGTACAAGAAGGCCTGCCATGTCTTTGATGCAGATGGAGTCTGCACCAAGTTCTACGAGTTCTTTGGCTGTTTTGACAAAGGTTTCGCGACTATGATACGGACTGATTGTGTACACAATGGTGCCTTGTACATGGGCTCCTGCTTGTTTGGCGGCTTTCATGGCCACTTCCATGTTGGCCACATCATTCAAGGCGTCAAATATCCGAATGATTCCTACTCCGTTATCTACGGAACGGTGGACGAATTCTTTGACAAAGTCATCGGCATAATGGCTGTAGCCCAAAACATTCTGGCCTCTGAGCAGCATTTGAATGGGCGTCTTTTTTAAATAGCTTTTGAGTGTACGCAATCTTTCCCAGGGATCTTCATCAAGAAAACGCAGGCAACTGTCAAAAGTTGCACCTCCCCAGGCTTCTATGGAGTGATAGCCGACGGCATCTAACTGCTCTAGCATGGGAATCATCTGACTAATGCGCATTCTTGTCGCAAGCAGCGACTGATGACCGTCACGCAGAACGGTCTCGGTAATTTTAATGGGCTGATTCGACATGTTTTTTCCTCCTTTTTTTACAGGGGCTTACGAATAACATCAATGATGGTGCCATCACGGTATTCG